>NZ_JAUSTN010000003.1:0-226778 GCF_030812875.1 Peptoniphilus koenoeneniae | reverse complement strand
CTAATAACAATATTATACAGCAAACCTGAATAATACTTAGTCGAAAAAGGGTTATAGGTTACCTTTAACAACCTAAATACATTATATAAGGAAGTCTAAAGAGTTATCAAAGATAATAGCTCATGGCAACGAAGAATTAGAAATAGTATTATCATATTGTTTAAGGGAAATGATAAGAAATATCTCAGAACATTCTGAGACAGATAATGCATGGGTTTGTGGTCAGTACTGGCCAACTAAAGGTAAAGCTGAAATAGCTATAGTTGATGAAGGTATTGGTCTTAAGAGCAGTTTGCGTAATAATCGTTTTCATAGGGAGTATATATTTGATGATAAGGAAGCTATACAATTTGCAATAAAACCTGGTATTTCAAGGGCATTTTCTCCAACATCTAAAAATAAATTTAATGATTTTTGGTCAAATTCAGGCTTTGGATTGTACATGACTAGTACATTATGTAAAGAATTGGGAGGAAAGTTTTATTTATCCAGTGGTAATAGATGTTTATCTATTGATAAAAATAATGCGAAATTTTATGATACAAAATATCAGGGGGTAGCAATAGGAATAGAATTACCTACAAATTTTGTGAAATCTAAAGATATCATTAGCAAAATATCAATTGAAGGAGAAAATGAGGCGAAAAAAATTAGGAATACTTTTAAAAATGCATCGAAACCATCTAAAGGATTAACCATAGATTAAATCCATCATTTATTCTTATATACTAATCTTTCTCACAATTTACATTAATATTCATACTGTTAACTCAAGATATGAGGAGATGGCAGCTTCATTATCGAAACAAGATTTAAAAGAGCATGTTAAAGTTGAAATTGTATTAGATGAATTATCATAAAAGTTCAATAGAGTAATAAAAGGGTATTAAAGAGCCTTGGAACGGGTTGAGATAATATAAAATATGGAAGGAAAAATATGAAAAGAAAAGCGATTCCAGAAAATATAAAACGCAAACTATGGGCTGAATCCATGGGATATTGTATGAATCCTGAGTGTAAAGAAAAATTGTTTATTAATAATAAAGATATCATAGAACAGGCGCATATTGAAGCATACTATGAAACTTTGGATAATTCATATGATAATTTAATAATTTTATGTCCTAATTGTCATAAAAAGTTTGATAAAATTGGTTTCTTTACAAAAAGCGATGTAAAAGAATGGAAAGAAATTAGGAGAAAAGAGCTGGAAGCTTTTTTTTCTGTTAAATATACTTCTTTTAATGAGTTAAAAGAGTCAGTAGTACCAATATTGAATCAAAATAATAATATATATAATAACTACTACTTGACCGGTAATAAGAATTTATGGAAAAAATTTGAACCTCAATTATTAGAAAATAATGAAAAACTAAAGTTAATATTTGAGAAAAACTTAAATTTATTTCAACATCACAAAGTAAAGGAGTATTCAAATTTAGCAGTAATTCAAAATTTTCTTACTCATGTTGATGAATTCAAAAATACCAGAATAGATATAGAAAAGTATAGATCTGTTCTTTTTCCACAAGAAATATACTCAATTTTCGGAATTAATCCTATAAAGGGAAAGATACTACCTAATACAGAGTCATTAGAGGAACTAATAAAAATAATGAGAAAAGAGAACACTTTAGAAGATGTGGTATTAGGAGTAGACAATCCATATATTTTAAAAAAGGATGGAGAAAAAATATTATTGAATGATGCACCTCAGATAAGACAAATTTATCATAATAATAATTGCTTTAGAATAGTAGGTGTTAGATTAGATAGTTTAAATTTTGCCTTAACATATTTACGTTCTAGAGGTATCAATTTTGAATATAAAAATTTCAATAAGCTAAGAAAAATTATCGTAAATGATACTATTATTGAATTTGTATATGAATATTGCTTAAGTAAAGCATTTTTGTATAATATGTCTCCAAAGCCAAATGATGTGATTGTAAATTTGCATAATTGGAATGGAGAAAACTGTATTTCAAAAGAAGCAAGAGAGGTAGCTAAAATCTTTGATGTGACTTTATTAACAATGGAAGAATTTTATGTGTATGTCAATAAATTTAGATAAGACAAATATAATCAATACTATTAGTGAAAACATAGACATATTCCAAAGCTTTGATAAAGTTTATATTTTTGGTTCTATACTGAACCAAGAAAAACATTCAAATGATATCGATTTATTATTGCTATATAGGGATTATTCTAATGATATTAAAGAACATATTAACGCAATAACAGTGTATTTAGAGATACAGACTTCTTATATTATTGACATTACTGCTCTTAGCTCTAATGAAGAAAAAGAAGTTAATTTTATTGCAAAACTGAATAATAGATATTTGTGTATTAAGTGAATGTCTGACGAACATTTCTAACTCTAAATGACTTATCATTAACAAATAAAGTGGGAAATGATGATGCACAACTAAAATAAAACGCCGATAACGACATATAACTAATAATGTTGAGATATCGTCATATTTATGCTATTATATAGTCAGTAATGAGGAGGATAGAAATGTCGGTATGCTACAAAAAATTATGGAAAATGTTAATTGATAAAGAAATTGCCAAAAAAGATTTACATAATATGACAGGCGTATCAAATAGTACAATAACTAAAATGAGCAATAATAGATATGTATCATTAGAAGTATTAGAAAGAATATGTAAATCGTTAGAATGTGATTTAACAGATATCGTGGAAATAAATTACCAAATAGAGGAAGAAGATCATGACTGACAACAAAAGAGTACTATCATTGTTTAGTGGTTGTGGTGGAATGGATATAGGTTTAGAGGGTGGCTTTCAATGTTTAAAACGCTCAATAAATACAGATATAAATCCTGATTGGATTGATGAAGATAATGGAGATTGGGTTACATTAGCAGAAACTGGATTTAAGACTGTTTTTGCTAATGATATCAGACCAGATGCTAAAGCAGCATGGGTTTCATATTTCCAGCATAGAACACCAGATGCCAATGAAATTTATAAACTAGATAGTATTGTTAATATTGTAAAGAAGCATTATGCCGGGGAAAAAGTTTTTCCTAAAAATATTGATATTGTTACTGGAGGATTCCCATGCCAAGATTTTTCTGTAGCAGGAAAAAGACAAGGCTTTAATTCTTCAAAAAGTCATGATGGAAAAAATAACACCGACAATAATGAACCTACAATAGAAAATAGAGGACAGTTATATATTTGGATGAAAGAAGTAATTACAATAGTTAAGCCTAAACTATTTATTGCTGAAAACGTAAAAGGTTTAATATCATTAGATGATGTTAAAGAAATTATGGAAAAAGATTTTGCAGAAGCAGCAGATAGTGGATATTTAGTTATTCCAGCAAAGGTTATACAGGCAGCTAATTATGGTGTACCACAATCAAGAGAGAGAATAATTTTTTTTGGATTTAAGAAGGATGCTTTAAGAGAAGAAGCGCTAATTAACTTACTCGACTTGGACAATAATCCTGACTTTGATCCTTATCCTAAACCAACACATTCTTATAATGTTGAAGGTAATAATTTATTTGATTATTTAAGTTCCAGAGAGGTGTTAAGAGATTTGCCAGAGCCTGAATATTCAAAGGATTTAGCTCAAAAAAAGTATTCAAAAGCAAAATATCTTCCAAAAGGTCAAGGAAATGTAGAAATTAATCTTGATTCAATTTCACCAACCATTCGATCAGAACACCATGGAAACATTGAATTTAGAAGATTAAGTAAAGAAAATGGTGGAAAAAATGACGATGAGCTTGCAAAAGGCATGAAGCAGAGAAGATTGACTGTTAGAGAATGTGCAAGGCTTCAGACATTCCCAGATAATTATGAGTTTATTTTAAGTAAAACGCCTGATAATGTTGCATTAAGTGCAAGTAATGCATACAAAATAATTGGAAATGCAGTTCCGTGTGTTTTAGCCTATAATATTGCACAATCAATTAAAGAAAAATGGGATATCTATTTTAAATAGACAGTAGCTAGCTTGATAAGAAGCTAGCTATTGACTATTATTCAATAATTGAATTTTTAACTTTTAATTTAAAATCGAGTTGTTCTTCAGTGGTTAATGATTCGTATTTATTTAAAAAAGATAAAATAAATTTTCTCATATTATTGTTATACCATGGTTCGTTTTTTCCACTAGTATTAGATTCAAAAAGCATTTCAATCCATCTATTTGATAATACGTTTTGCCAATCAGATATTAATTGAAATTTTTCGCTTGCATTTTCATCTTTGGCATAAATTAAGCTATTATTCTTTATTGACCTATATTTTTTATTCCAATTTTTTAGTTCTATAAAAGAAACCTGTGGCCTTGGACTTCTATCTGGAAACTGCATTTTAGAGTTAATTGTATTAATATATTTTCCAGTGGCTATGTCAGTATCTGTTTTTGTATGTTTAATAAATATTACCCATTGATCAGGTAGGATTTGTTGAATACTTGATCCTGGGATAGAATCTCTTTTTGTAGATTTTAGTTCAATCGCTTCATAGAATGAAGAGAGATTATCCCTAACAACAAAGCATATGTCAGGGTTTGTGTATGTGGAAGACTTAGTTTCTTTAATACTGGCTTTAATTTCTGGTGTTATTTCTTCCGGTAATAATACTTTAGAGATATACATATCACCTAATGCTTCTAAAGATGAATATTTTTTTCCTTCAATATTTACGTTAGCTATTTCTGAGTTTGAAGGGATGCAATTAAATTCATTTTCTATTAAATTTTTTAGATATTCTTTTAAAGGTCTGTCTGTATTAGCTTCATCTGACTGGAAGCTAATTTTAGCTAACTCTTTTCTTCTACTAAATAAGAAATTTTCTAAATGGTACATATAAAGATACATAAAATCATTTATTTTATCACACATAAATTTAACCTCACTAATATTTTTATAATAAAATCTGTGAATAAACTTTAGTTAATTTCCACAATTTCCTTTTTTTAAAATCTAAGATTTTTCGCTTTCAAAGAAAGCTTTTAGTATTTAGATTTTGTTGGTTGAAGGAGTATATGGAATAATTTAATTATATCATTAATCCTGTTATCCTATAATAGAAAGATACTTTATTACTGAAACTATATGCAAAATCAAGGTAAACAACAAATTCATACATGTTATTTAATGTTTAATAAATGGTAGTTGCAGAACACAAGAATAATAGTCTGTTCCAAATTGTGATAGAACAGACTATTTAAGTTTAGGAAGTAATATTTTCTACTAATTTAATTTTAAGTTTCTTTCGTTTTTATATTTTTCAAATAATAATAAAAATTCGTTTATATGTATGATTCTATCTGGCAATATTTCCGTGCAGAAGAAATCCATTACATCGTGAAAGTAGTATTCAGTATACAATACAATCATTGTTCTTATTATTTTACGTACTTTTTCCAACTCGTCTTTAGACGGAACATTTTCAGGTTCGAGATCAGCAATAGGAACTATGAAATATCCGGCGGAAAGTTCATATATTACTCCGTAAAGAGCATTGTCTTCGGTAATGAATTCCAGACTGTCTAAATATCTATAAGCCTTAAAAGGTTTAGCTATTCTGTATTTTCGATTTTCCTTTAGCTTTATGAACTCTTGACTAAGTATTCTGATTATTTTATTCATTTGATATACCTCCAATATATTACTATGTATTACTTCCTGTATTTTATATGTCAGAAATGTTTTTAATTAAGCATCAGAGCTTTAGACAATATAATTAACAATAGTTACATCAAGTCTCCAATGACTGAGAGCAAATACAGAAGTAGCCATTAGTGCTAAGCGATTATAAACAACGGGTCTTCCATTTTGGATGGCTCGTTGTTTGTTTTCGCCTCTTAAGATGTATAGATCATCTCTCACATCGTTAATAAAGCGTGATAGCTTGGAGTCATACTTTGACCTATTGGTGTCATATAAGTCTTTATTTCCGTCTATAAAAGCTTTAATAAGCCTATCTTTTAGTACCTTTTCAAAGCCATCTTCGTTCTCTATTCTTTCTTCAAAAAACTGGTAGACATCTATAGCGTGTTCTCTTCTAATAGCGTGTAAATTAATTTTGTTGTTCATTTCTTCTGAGTTGAATATTTTTTCTCCCATAGATTTTTCGAAGAAAATTTTTTTAACTACTTCTTCATCCTTAGGTAATATTAATTGGTAAGTTGATTTACCGCCTTTTCCTTTGCGTACATGAACATATAGATATCCATCTTTTCCTTGTTTCAAGTCTCCACGTATTAATTGTCCTAATTCACTTCTTCGTATGCCTAGTGCTTTTTGTAGAGTTATCAGTCTTTGATATTCAGGATAAGTTTCTTGAACTTTACCATGAGAATTTGCTTCTTCTTGTCTACCTTTAGTTATCGTATTTGCTTTTCTTCTAGGTTTACTAATATCTTTCATGCTAACTCCACGAGCCTTGCATATAGGGGCAAGATAGGTATGAATAGTACCAGCAGAGTAACCAAAAGGATCTTCTTGTAAATGAAAAGAGTATTCTTGAATCAAATCTTCATCTACCTTTTCTATTTGTTTTATGCCTTGTTCTTTACTCCATGATGCAAATTTCTTGCAGGCATACCTATATTGCTTTCTTGTTGTATTTCCTTTTAGACCAGCAGATGCTTTTTTAAATAACTCGTACTGCAAACTATTTTTGTTTCTTGCCATTATTAAACTCCTCCTAATAAATTAAATTACTATATTATTGTTAATTAGCCTCCTCCTTTTTTTATGAGCTTAAGATGCTCTAAAAATCTAAATAATACAGGCTTAAATATTATTGTTATTTCACTTCAGTAATCACCGTTGTGTCATAACCATTAGATTTTGCCATTTGATAAACAGATAATTTTCATTTTTATTTTTCCTCATTTTTTCCTAAATATTTCATAAATTAATTGTTAAACCGTATTTTTTCCTGCCTAAACTGGTAATTTTCAAAGCTTTGCTTTTTAAAATTACCATTTAGGTTCTTCTAATAAATATATTTTGAAGAACCATTGAGATCATGAATTTTAATGGCATCAATTCAAGACCTTCAACTATCATGAAGCAATATAGTTACCGTAGCCGGACTTTAATATCGTCAAAATAGATGAGCCTTATTCCAGGTCTACTGCTGTAAATCCGCAGTCCGATAGAGCGAGATTTTAATTTGCCAATATCAATTGATAAATTTTTTCTTTTCCAAATAAAAAATATATTGTTTCCTTCTTTTTGTTTTCTGCATACTTCTAATTTTCATATCCTCCTTTATACGCTCCAATTTCTCCATCTCATCAATCTTCTATTTTTAATATGCAATAAAGTTATTTGGATAAAAAAAGAGTAGAAAATAAATACTAATAATTAATAAAACTTCTTTCTAAAAAAATTCTGACATATAAAAAATAAAAGAATTTTTTGAAGGAGGTGGTTATCATGGCTGATGAGTTAAACGGACTTGCTCGTCTTATACAGGAATTTATAGAGAAATATGCAGATCCAATAGATTTCAATAGCCTAGAGGCACCACCAGAAAATTTAGATATGGAAAATAAAGAAAATAACAAAGAAGGCACGAAACCAACAAATTAGATATATTTGTTGGTTTTTAATATGCAATATAGTAAAATATAGGTACAAAATAGTCTTGCTATTATGTCCAAACTTTTATTAGGTGAGGTGTTTCTATGAAAAAGAAAAGAGCTTATATTTATACTCGTGTATCTACTTCTATGCAAATTGACGGCTATTCCCTTGATGCTCAGGAAGAGAGAATAAAACAATACGCTGAAGCCTATGATATAGAGATAGTAAATGTATATAAAGATGCTGGCAAATCAGGGACAACATTAATTGGAAGAAATAATTTCATAACAATGCTTGATGATATCAAAGAAGAAAAAGACAACATTGATTGTGTTCTCGTATTCAAGCTATCTAGATTTGGTAGAAACGCAGCTGATACACTAAATTCTTTGCAGGTAATGGAAGAACATGGAGTGCACTTGGTATCAGTTGATGATTGCCTCGATAGCTCTAAAGACGCAGGAAAATTGGTTATAACCATTCTTTCAGCGGTAGCAGAAATGGAGCGTGAAAATATAATTTCTCAAACAATGGAAGGCCGCAAACAAAAGGCGAGAGAAGGAAAATGGAATGGTGGTTTTGCCCCTACCGGATATAGCCTTAAAGATGGAGAATTAATAATTAATGAAGAAGAAGCTAAGACAATAAAAATAATTTTTGATCTATATACAAATTCAGATATGGGAGCAAACGGAGTTGCAAAATATCTGGTTTCATTAGATGTTAAAAAACCTATTAGACAGAATGGAACATCGCCTTATTTTTCTGCTTCTTTAATTAGACAAATCTTAGATAATCCAGTTTACAATGGTAAAATTGCCTACGGCAGGAGAAGGGGAAAAAAAGATAAACTTACAGGGAAGGTAGTACAAGAAAAAACAGATACTTATATACTGAGTGAAGGAATCCATGAAGCAATTATTGATGATGAACTTTGGGAATTAACTAGAACTAAGAGAAAAGCCCAAGCCAAGAAATACGAAAAGGTTAATAAAGGCAAAAATGAAAAAACTTATTTATTGTCAGGCCTAATAAAATGTCCAGTTTGTGGTGCAGGATTATATGGAAATAAAAGCCGTAAACGCAAGAAAAATGGAGACCATTACAAGGACTATTACTATTACGGATGCAAACATCGTCAGTTAATGAATGGGCACAAATGTGACTTTAATAAGCAAATTAAAACAGAAATAATTGATGAAGAAGTAGCAACGATAATAACGCAAATAATTAGTAATCCAGGCTTTGCTAAAAAATTAGAAGAAAAAATCAATATCCAAATTGATACTGATGAAATTGATAAACTAATCAATAAACATTTGTCTAAAGAAAGACAATTACTAGGTACTAAAGTATCTCTAATAAGTCAAATAGATTCTTTAGACTTTGAAGATAAGCATTATGAAAGAAAATCTGAAGACCTAAATCTAAGATTAGATGCTATTTACGATCAATTAGATTATGTAGAATTACAAATTTCAGACAGTAGGAAAAGAAAAGAAGCTATCTTAGAAGAAAAGATAACTTCTGATAATGTCTATAAGATTTTAATCAATTTTCATAAACTATATTCAGTGCTTTCAGATGTCGACAAGAAGAGATTATTTAATGAATTGATAGAAAAAATTGAAATATATGATGAAAAGTCTGAACTCGGTAGGTGGGTAAAATCTGTTGTTTTCAAGCTTCCTTTGATAGATAAAGACATCAATTTAAGTTTGGACAATGATAACTCCGTGGAGACCATAGCGTTAATACAAAAGATGTAAACTTAGAAATCTTGCATTTTAAGCAGTTTTACAAGCATTATGTCTTTAATGAAGATGGCGATGGAGGACGAAAAAAAGTCCTGAAAAATTATATTGATGTTTATGTTTGTATTGATATGGTGTGTGGAGATACAAAGAACGATTTAGGAAGCGAGGAATAAGCAAAGTTGAAAAGCTCTACTATACAGCCCTTATAGGATATATCTGGTATGAAGCTCCATTTAATTTGATGTATAGCACCAGTATGGGAAGTATACAAGCTGCTATAAAAAAATTGCTTAATTGTGGATATATTAAGTATGAAGAAGCTATTGAAAATGGGCGATATAAAAAAATTATTCAATAACGGATAGTGGAAAACAAAATTTCATTGAGTGGGTATCCGCTCCAATGGAAATACAGAACATCAAAAATCCTGAATTGGCTAAATTATACTTTATGTGCTTTTCAACAAAAGAGAAACGTGAGTTGGGATTACAAGAGTATATTTTAAAGTTAAAAAAACACTATGATATGTTGAATGCACTTTGTAAGGAAGCAGAAAAATTCAAAGTTTTGATGAAAACAAGGATATTCTTCATTATCAGTTTACTGCAACTCGATATGGAAAAGATCTTATGAAATTCAATATCGAGTGGTGACAAAAACTTCTTGATGAAATGATAGGAAGCAAGATATGAAATCAATAAAGTTAGTTAATTCACCAATCACATATTTTATCAGTGGAAGAGATTATACTGAATGGATACTTTTTATTCACGCTGCTTTTGTCAATCATAATATGTTCAAATCACAGTTTGAATACTTTCACAATAAATACAATATTTTGGCTGTTGACATTATTGGTCATGGGCAGTCAACGGATACCCAAAAAGGGGATGGCATAGATAAAATGTCAGAATGGATATTCGAAATCTTAAAGGTGGAAAATATTGAAAAAGTACATATTGTCGGTGTTTCATTAGGAGCAGTATTGGCACAAGATTTTGCGAATCATTATCCAAACTTAGTAAGTTCAATGGCTTGCTTTGGAGGATATGATATCAATAATGTTGATATTAAAATGCAAAAGCAAAATGGTGCGAAACAGAAGGTGATGATGTTGAAAGCTCTCTTTTCGATTAAGTGGTTTGCAAAAGAGAACAAGAAAATTTCTGCATATACTTTACAGGCACAAGATGAGTTTTTTGATATGAACATACTTTTTCCTAAAAAATCATTTATATTTATGGCAAGGCTCAATTGTATGATAAATAAGTATAAAACTGGAAAACGAAATTACCCTTTGTTGATTGGATGTGGAAGCTTTGATATTCCAATGGAATTAGAGGCAGTAAAACAATGGAAAATAAGTGAGCCAAATTGTAGGGTAGCCATTTTTGAAAATGCAGGACACTGTGTCAATATGGATGTGCCACAAGAGTTTAATGAAACTGTAGAGGATTTTTGGACAAGTGCAGAATAAATAGACTGAAAGGATATTGTTTTTTATGAGAAAATTTGAATGCTGTGAGAAAACAAATCCCAGTTTTTCTAACTGAAAATATAAATTAAATAATACAATAGAATATTATTTTGAAAACAGTTAATGATCTAACGGAACTCTATTTTCTACTTTCAGATGACGATGTCATGGAATTTATAGAACCGCCTTTTTCATGGGAAAAAATAGCGAATTTTCTAAATAGTGTCGCACTGATTGATCCTCCTTTGATTTATGCGGTGGAAGATTTTAGTCAGAAGTTTATCGGATATGTAATATTTTATGAGTATGACAAAGACTCCTTCGAACTTGGTTGGATACTAAATAAGAGATACTGGGGGAAAGGATATGCCAATGAATTAACAAAAGCCTTTATAAATCGTAGTTCAAATATAGGGAAAAACTTGATTATTGAGTGTGCCTCGAACCAGGAAAATTCCAAACGAATTGCGATGAAAAATGATTTTGAATTTATTGGAGAAAGTGATGGCTGCAGTGTATTCAAAAGAAAGCTGATTAATAAGATTTGAAAAGGTGGCAAAGTGAGAAATTGGAAGTTAGGAGGAAATGAAGCTGCATGAAAGAATATATCGTGAGTTTAGAAAAAGAATTTTCGTTGATAGAAAATGGCTTCAAAGAGGAGGAAAAAAGAGCCTTTGCAGATTACAAATCTAATGATAATGAGTATATAAGAAAATTAGCATTTTTAGCATATAAATCTGATGCCTATCAAGTTAGAATGTATGGTGTATTTCTTTTTGGATACTTATCAGAGCAAGATGATATTTTAGCATTTATGAGAGATGAAGTTTCCAAAGATGATAATTGGAGAGTTCAGGAAGTATTGGCGAAGGCATTTGATGAATTTTGCAAGAAAATAGGATATGAAAAAGCACTTCCAATAATTGATGAATGGTTAAAAAACAATAATCCTAATACAAGGAGAGCAGTTACAGAGGGACTTAGAATATGGACAAGTAGACCATATTTCAAAGATAATCCGAATGAAGCTATCAGACGAATTGCTGCATTAAAAGAAGATACGAGTGAATATGTTAGAAAATCGGTAGGGAATGCTTTAAGAGATATTAGTAAAAAATTTCCAGAGTTAATTAAAGCTGAACTCTGCAACTGGAAGTTAGAAAGCAAAGAAATAAATCAAGTATACAAATTAGCGAGTAAGCTTGTAAGCTGACAACTCCCAGTTTGTCGAGGTAATACCTTTTAACGATAACCTTAGGCTTTCCTAAAAATTTAAATTTTATCAATACTGACCACTCAAGCCATGTGGAGACTGTAGTATTGATGTCAAGAAAATAAGATAAGAGGCTATAAGACTGTTGAAATCAATGGATTTTAGGATTTTAGGATAAATCTTAAAAGCCATTTTTCTATTTGTAAAATACTATGAGGGAACATATTAATAGTAAAATCGTAGGGGTGTGTAGACATTGTAGACATATATAATATATTAAGAAAAAATAGAAGAAATGTTATTGCACCTATTTGGTTGGTTTTAAGTCTAACTTTTGGAGGTCTGTTTAAAATATTGTGCCTTTTATAATAAAGAGCTAGTTAACTTTCAAAAGAATTTAATGGGATTTGTAAACTATCCCGCTGGAAATATAAAGGCAAATAAGGGAAATCTATGGTAAAATAAATGGAGTTATTGAAACAATAGTGGATGTTGATAGGGCGATAAGATTTGGAAATTATACAAGTGAGTCTGTTTATGATGATATCTGTTTGGTTGTATTTTAATTTGGGTATATTAAAACAAATTGTGGAGGTGTTTATTTATGAATATCAGAGAATTAGTTAATAATAAGGCAGAGGAAATGTATCCCAACAATGATTATGTAAAAGAAAGAATTAGAAAAGAACTTGATTACTTTGAAAATCATGAGAGATTTGGAGAAATTCAAGCTTTACTGAGTATTAAAGAAATGCTTAAGGATGAAAATATTTATGTATTTCCAACAGCTATGCTATCTCTTTATCTATTAGATTTAGACTTTATAAATCCGATTCCAGCTCATTATTATAACCCACATATAAAAGAGATTACCTTTGATGATGCAGCATCGTATGGCGTAGATTTACCTAAAAAGGATGGTCTTAATAGGGGTGGATTTAATATTTCAGAAGATTATACATTAAACTTAAATAAAGATATACACTTTGAAGTTTATTTAAAAATGAAATATTTAGATAAAGTGAAGACTTTACTTGAAGGTAGTTTTGATCCAACTTTCGAGTTAGAGGAATCTGACAAGAACGGACATAAAGAAAAAGTTTCTTATAAAGAAACAACTATAATTTTCAATGATTATTCTTTTGATAAATTTTTTGGGAAAAATTTGCAAAGTGATATTAATGTAGATAACTTCAGAAAATATCTTTTTGACGATGCTATGAAGAATTTGTTAGAAATAGAAGTGCAACCAAAAGAAGTAGTAAGTTTTAAAGAAATGGTAGAATTTTTAGCTTTATCAAAAGCAACCTTGAGAGATAAATCGGATATATTTACAAAATTTATTGATTCTAAATATCCTAAGACGAGAGAAGATATTTTCATGCTCTTGAGAGATGAGGGATATGGTCTTGGAGACGCTGCGAAATTAGCATATGCCATAGCTATGGGAAAAAAACCTGAGTTTGAGATAAAGGATCAAGAAATCAAAGCTTATTTAGATGCGGTTGCATATGCTTGGCCAAAGGCGACAGTTGTATCAATTTTTCTTAGAGATTACTTCAGAGGGGATTTATATCATTGTTAAATATTGAAAAAAAGCAAGCTGAACTGTTTAATGAATGGAAAAAGAAATATAAATATTTTTCTTCTGATGGGATAGTAGATTTTTATGCTTATAAAAATGCTTATCCGAAAATCACTTTTATTTTAAAAGAAACAAATGAAAAAGAAGATGATGGCGGATATGACCTAACAGAATTTTTAAGAGATGGTGCTGTTGGCGGATGTATCTGGAACAATGTTTCTAGATTTAGTGCAGGCATTATAAATAAAATAGATTTTGAAACTGTTAAAGATATAGATAAAAACGATAGGAAAAAATATCTTGCTCCTATTTCTGTTATAAACTTAAAAAAGACTCCTGGGAGGGCAACCTCAATCGATTCTGAGATAGATAAATTTGCGAAAGAAGACAGAGAATATATAAAAAAGCAAGTCGAAATATGTAGACCTGACCTTATAATTTGTGGAGGAACAGGAGATACATTTATTAAAAACATTCTTAATTTAGATACTAGTTCATGGACTTATATTTCTGACTATTTAAGCTATTTAACCTATAATGATACGATTATAGTTAAGACATACCATCCTGCCTGCAGAAAGAGGAAAAAAGATTTATTTGAAAATATAGTTTTACCAATTAGAGAAATATTGAATGACGAATATTAGATATTTTAGTATTTATTTTAAAGGAGAATATAATGAGAATACATTATTTTCAAAGATATCATCAAAAAGAAAATGTAGCTACTGCTAATACAATGTTATTACTTTCAAGACTATATTCTTATTCGCCCAATAAATTTTTTAGATTTCTAAAAAGCGAATTTTTTATGGATTCTTTTGAGCCGGAGATAGTTTTTAATTTACAAGAAAAAAGCGTAGATAGTATTCCGGATGCAACTATTACTCAAGAAGGTTTTAAAATTGTTGTTGAGACAAAGATGACAGATTGGTTTTACTCCAGTCAATTAATGAATCATTTAAAATCATTTAAAGATGAAAAAAAGAAATTATTAATAACACTTTCTTCTGAACTGATGGAAAAAACAAAGTTAGACGATTTTAACGAACAATTAAAAGATTATAACAAAACTCAAAAATATCCTGTTATGCATATAAACACAACTTTTGAGCTTATGGCAAATGCAATTGAAGATGTTATTGACGATCGAGATTACGAAATTAAAGATATTTTGGATGACTATAGAGATTATTGTTATAAAGATGGCCTTATTCCTACATCAGATTCATGGAAATATTTAAGAATGCAACTTGCAAGTACAACTTTTGATTTTAATAAAGAAAACAATGTTTATTACCATGATGCAGACAGAGGTTATAGCCCATATGCTTATTTAGGCCTGTACAAGCAAAAGAGCGTAAGGTTAATAGGTAAGGTATGTGCAATAATTACTGCTATAGAAAAAGATGGAGAAATTGAATATGAAGCTGAATTAGGTGAAATAACAAACGAACGTAAGAATACAATTGTTAAAGCAATGGAAGATGCCCTTTCCTATGGTTATGATTTGAAAAATTATAATCATAAATATTTTTTTGTTGATAAATTTTATGAAACAGACTTTAGAAAGGTATCTAAAGGAGGTTCAATGGGGGCAAAAATATTTGATTTAACAGAAATATTAAAAAGTGATAACTTACCAGAAGTTGATCAAATTGCAGAAATTTTAAAAGATAAGACATGGGAATAATTAATTAGCATCTACATTAGTAGGTGCTTTTTTCATAACTACTTTTAGGAGATGGCGCTATAAACATTTTAAATTTAATAATTAAGTAGAAAGATAAACCTAAAGACGGGGAGAGGATTTCTTCATCGTCTTTTTTGTTTGGGAGGACAACGGCAGGGAGGAATGTCAACGAATTTACTGCTATGCAAATGACAGCCGTTTATTCCCGTGTAAGAGTTTTAGCTGAAACCGTAACAGGACGTCCTCTTCATTTATATAAAATATTTTTGCCAATTAAAGTAGTTAGGATGATATAGATTAAAAAATTAATTGACCTATTTCCACATACGAGGCGTTTGGAAAATACAAAAATTTATCAATACTGACCACTCAAGCCATGTTGAGAATTTGGTATTGCTGTCAAGAAAATAATTCCCTATATTTTTTAATGGGTTTGAGGGTGTAGACTTAGTCTTAATTGAAAAATCTTTAAAATACAATAAAATTTAAACGAATAAAGAAAGACTGGATTAATTTCCAGTCTTTTTATTTTATCTTCTTTAACAGGAACATTTATAAAAACAGACAACTTAGACATACCACGGGAGTTACACGTAAAAGCAGAATAATATCATATTAAACGTCTGAATAAAAAATAGAGGCACTCCTTAAAAATAGGAGAGCTTTTTTAAAAAAATTTACTCATCTCATTCTTTCGGGTGATGTGCTAAAGTAAAAGAAAAATTAAAATATATATAAAGGAACTGTATTTCCATAGAAATAAAAAGTAAGTAGGGAAAATATGAAAAAGGTAATAATATTAATCATCGCAGGAGTATTATTACTTGGACTAGGAATATTAATCCTGGTAGAACTTCCAGAAATAAAAGGAACACTTGGCAAAGCCGTATACATAGACGATGGAAAAATAAAAAGTGAAAATGAAGGCAAGGTTGTAATCCTTGCAGGCAGGCTCGAACCGGAACTACCATTTAAAGATCCAGCAACAGACGTAACCATTCCATATTTTGCCGCATATAGAAAGACAGAAATCTTTAGTCATATTGTAGATACTGACTTTGAGTACACTTGGTACGAGTTGGCCTGGGATCCCTTGAAAGAGAATAAAGGCGTGAACACAGAAGAGCTCTCTTCGAGTAAGCTTATAGCACCAATAAAGATTGGCGAATATAACATAGATCCACGCATATTTAAAGAGATCGAAACCATAGACAAGTGGAAAGACATAACAGAAGACGACTTAGGCGACTACGAGCTTTATATACACAAGAGTAAAAACGACGACACAACTTATCTAAGCGAGGATGAATATATACCGGACCAGCTCACAGATTATAAAGGAAACAAGTGGCATGATCAGGTCGACAAAATGAGGTACTCCTAGGAAGTATATGTTGACGATGGTCCCCTTGAATTTACCGTAGTTGGAATACAACAAGGCGACTGGCTAATGTTAGATGACGACCTAGACATATCCTATATAAAAAGGGAATCCATAGTGGCGAAGACTTCACCGCCAATAATGTAAGTAGCAACAAGACCATGGATAATATATCCAAGATGGAACTATGCTTACGAAGCACCAAAACCAAAAGAAGAAAAATCCTTGGAAATGAATTGGAAGATACAACTAACCATCGGAACAAAAGTAATGAATAGAGAAATAAACGGATCATCTACAAACATTATGATGGATTTAGCACCATATATTAAAGACGGAAGAACCATGCTCCCTGTAAGATATGTGGCACAAGGCTTAGGAATTGATGTTGAATGGATACAAAGGACAAGAACTGTCGTACTTTTAGCCGGCAGCACTAAAGTAGAAATACCTATAGACACTGACAAGATTATAGTAAACGGTACAGTATATAGAGGAGATGTAAAACCAGAAATCAAAAACGGAAGGGCAATGCTATCAATAGGAAACATAGCAAGAGCATTAGGACTTCAAGATGGGAAAGACATCATTTGGAATAAGAATACTAAAACAGTTACCATCTATAGAAGCATCCTTGTTAAATAAATTCAACCTATAAATAAAACAAAAACTAATTAAAACTTTTTAAGATTAAAAATACCCTCTTTACTTGGTAAAAGTAAGGAGGGTATTTTTGTTTAGAAAGTAGTTGATAAAAAATGCAATGTTTTTTCTCCCACCATAGGCACACGGACCGGTAAACCGGTCCCTACATGCTCACAAAAGGCTTACAATCTTTGTAGGGACCAACTTTGAAGCCCTAACCCGATTTTTGAAAAAAATCGTGGTAGGTCTCATGCAACTATTTACCCAAATCTTTGATTTGGCTGCAAATATCTGCTATTGGTCCGGCGACGAAGGCGAAATAAACAAAATAAAAAATGAAAAAGAAAAATTATAAAGAAAATATAAATTGAAAAAATTTAAAATAAAATGCTCTACGTGAAGCGTAAAAAATAAATTATAAAAAATATTGAATTTGTTCTTCTACCATAGAGTATGTAAGGACTATGATAAAAAGTTTTGATTATCAAAAATGAAAGAAAACATTTTCAATAAAATTCAAAGCAAATAGAAAAATAAAAAGTCATAACTAAAAACAACTATCAATTACAATTACAAATTTAAAAAAATAAGGAAATTTACAAATAAATTATAAAATAACAAAAAATATAATTAATAATTATAAAAACGCATATTTTTATTAATTGAATATTTTTTTTGATAAAACATTTTCATTGAGGTACAATAAAGAAGAGGTGATAGTTATGAAGTTAAAAACTATCGGTCTTGACAATGCTCTTTTAAAGAGTTTGAAAGACTACATAGACACTTTTGAAAACAAGGAGAACAATATTATAAGCATTCTTCATTATGCTCAGGACATTTTTGGATATTTACCTCCGGAGCTTCAAGTTTATATTGCAAGGCTTACAAATTTACCTGCCAGCAGAATAAACGGCATAGTGACTTTTTATTCCTTTTTCAATGAGAGAAAGATGGGGAAATTTAAAGTTGATGTTTGCTTGGGCACTGCTTGTTTTGTAAAGGGAAGTCAGGAAATTATGGATGCTTTTAGACAAGAGCTAAAGGTTGATCTTGATGGTTTAAGTGAGGATGGTCTTTTTAATGTAAATTCTATAAGATGCGTGGGTGCTTGTGGCATAGGACCTGTTGTTCGTGTAAATAACAAGATATACGGCCATGTTAAGGCGGAAGATGTAAAGGAGATTATAAAAACTCACAGACAAGAAGCTAAGGAAGAAGAAAGTTGATTTCGCAAAATGGGAGGTTTATATGGCTAAAATAGATTCATTGGAAAAACTTATTGCAATAAAAGAATCAAGGCATGACAAAACTATATTAAGAGATTTAGGAGATTTACATAGGGATGATGTTATAGAGATTTTTATAACAGGAAATGAAAGTGAAAAGTATGCTGAAATTCAAAAGCTTTTTAATGAATTAAAGACTTTTGTTAGCAGCCATGGCTTGAGAAATTGCAGATTTTTATTTAAAGATGACCCCAATCAAAAGGAAAAATTCAATGTAGAAATTAATTTTAATGTTTGTGCCAATGTAAAGTGCAATTCTTTAAAAACTGATTCTATTAAGAATTTTATTTTAAAGGTTGCTTCAATGAAAAACAAAACTCTTGAATATGCAGACGAGGTGGCTCATGAATAATTTAAGGTTGCAGATACTTATTTGCAAGGGAACGGGTTGCGTTTCTGCAAGAAGTGATTTAATAAAAGAAAATTTTGATAAGGCTTTGGACCACTATAAGATTCGTGATGTGGAAGCTATTATAACAGGTTGTTTCGGCTTTTGCGGCGAAGGTCCCATTGTAAAAGTTGAGCCGGACAATGTTTTTTATACTCATGTAAAGCCGGAAGATGTAAATGAAATTGTAGTTGAACATATAATTCACGGGAGACCTATTGAAAGACTTCTCTACAAAAATCCTAAAAATGGAGAGGCTATTTCCAACCAACATAATATGAGTTTCTATGAAAAGCAAACTCGTGTAGCTCTTAAAAATTGTGGAAAGATTGATCCTGAAAATATAGAAGATTATATTTCTTATGACGGCTATCAAGCTTTGTATAAAGTTTTAACTGAGATGACTCCTCAAGAGGTTATAGATGTAATAAAAAAATCAGGTCTTAGAGGTAGAGGGGGCGGAGGATTCCCAACGGGCATTAAATGGCAAAATACATATAATACTCCGAGCAAGGAAAAATATATTTTCTGTAATGCTGATGAAGGAGATCCGGGAGCTTTTATGGACAGAAGCATCTTGGAAGGGGACCCCAATTCTATTATTGAAGCTATGACCATAGGTGGTTATGCCACAGGGGCAAATTATGGAGTTGTATATATAAGAGCTGAGTATCCCCTTGCTATACATAGACTTAAAACTGCAATAAATCAGGCAAGGGAATTTGGATTTTTAGGAAAAAATATTTTTAACAGTAAGTTTAATTTTGATATAGAAATCCGTTATGGTGCAGGAGCTTTTGTTTGTGGAGAAGAAACTGCTCTTATTCATTCTGTTGAGGGTAAAAGAGGGGAACCTACAAGAAAACCTCCTTTTCCCAGTGTAAAGGGCTATATGTCCAAGCCTACAACGGTTAATAACGTTGAAACTTATGCAAACATACCTAAGATTATTTTAAATGGCTGGGAATGGTACGCTTCCATGGGTACGGAAAATTCCAAGGGAACGAAAGTTTTTGCCCTGGCAGGCAAAGTTAATAATGTAGGTCTTGTAGAAGTCCCTATGGGAATTACAATTCGTGAAATAGTTTATGACATAGGTGGAGGAATTCCCAATGGCAAAAAATTTAAGGCGGTACAAATCGGCGGACCTTCAGGGGGAATGATTACAAAAGAAAATTTAGACACACCTATAGATTATGAAAATTTAAAGGCAATCGGTGCAATGATGGGGTCCGGAGGCTTAATTGTCATGGATGAAGACAATGATATGGTGGAAATTGCAAAGTTTTATCTTGAATTTACTCAAGATGAATCCTGCGGTAAATGTACTCCATGTCGTTTGGGAACTAAAAGGCTTTTGGAAATGCTTAAAAAACTTTTAGAGCAAAAATCTTGCGAGGAAGATCTTATAAAGATAAAGGACCTTTGCCATAATATCATCGATACTGCTGCTTGCGGTCTTGGACAGACAGCACCAAATCCAATTTTATCAACTATTAAATATTTCCCGGACGAGTATTTGAAATATGCAAGGCATGAAGTTAAAAAAACTTACACCATAAATAAGGCCAAATGTATAGGTTGTCACAGGTGTGCTAAGGAATGTCCTATTAGTTGTATAAAGGGACAAGTAAAAGAAAAGCACGAAATTGACGAAGAAAAATGTATATCTTGCGGAACTTGTTTTAAAGTTTGTCCCGTTAATGCAGTTGTTGAACCGAAATAGAGGTGGAATATGGTAAATTGTGTAATTAATGATAAAAAATTAAAAGTAAGTGAGGGGACTACAATCCTTGAGGCTGCACGACAAATAGGGGTTGATATTCCAACTCTTTGCCATATGAAACTTGACAATTTCAATTATGAAAATAAACCTTCAAGCTGCAGAATATGTATGGTTGAAGTTGAGGGAAGGCCCAAGTTATGTACAGCTTGTTCAGAAGAAATAACTGAAGGTATGGTAATAAGAACAGACACACCAAGGGCGGTTCAGGCAAGAAAAATAAATTTGGAATTGCTACTTTCCAATCACCCTAAAGATTGTTTGGTTTGTCCTAAAAATTTAAACTGCGAGCTTCAAGCTCTTGCGGAAAAAATGGGCATAAGAGAAATTGCTTATAAGGGTGAAAGAATGCAACATCACATAGATTCTTCATCAAACTCTATTTTTAGAAATCCCAACAAATGTGTAATGTGCAGACGCTGTGAAACTATGTGTAATGAAGTTCAAACGGTAGGAACTTTAAGCGGTCTTAACAGGGGATTTAACGCCATAGTGGCACCGGCGTTTAACATTCCCTTGGGAGAAAGTTCATGTACTTTTTGTGGTCAATGTGTGGCAGTTTGTCCCACAGGAGCCTTAGTAGAAATAGATGCTACGCAAAAAGTTTTTGATGCTATAAGAAATCCTAAAAAACATGTGGTAGTTCAAGTGGCACCGGCAATAAGAGTTGCTTTAGGAGAGCTGTTTAATATGGAGCCGGGAAAGGTAACAACTGGAAAACTTGTTACAGCCCTTAGAAAATTAGGTTTTGATGTAATATTTGATACGGATTTTTCCGCAGATTTAACAGTAATAGAAGAAGCAAGTGAATTGGTAGATAGAATAAAAAATAACAAGACTCTTCCAATGCTAACTTCATGCTGTCCTGCTTGGGTCAGATTTATAGAAATGAATTTTCCTGAAATGTTGGATATTCCTTCAACTTGCAAATCTCCTCAAATTATGATGGGAACTATGGTAAAAACTTATTATTCAAACAAGACTGGGATACCTGCTAAAGATATAGTTATGGTTTCAATTATGCCCTGCACTGCAAAAAAAGCTGAAGCGGCAAGGGATGAGTTAGGCACAAAAGAATTAAGAGATGTAGATTATGTTCTTTCCACAAGAGAACTGGGAAGGATGATAAAATTATTCGGCATAGATTTTAACAATTTGGAAGAAGGAAATTTTGATAATTTAATGGGCCAATCATCAGGAGCTGGAACAATTTTCGGCACAACAGGAGGAGTAATAGAAGCAGCAGTGAGAACAGCCGGAGAATGGTTAAGCGGACAAAGTTTAGGAAAGATTGAATTTCAAGAATTAAGAGGCTTAAAGGGAATAAGAGAAGCTGAAATTAACATAGGAGACTTGAATTTAAAAATTGGAATTGCCCATGGTCTTGGAAATGCAAGAAAATTATTGGAAGGAATAAAAAGCAAAAAGTATAAATTTGACGCAATAGAAATAATGGCTTGTCCTGGAGGCTGTATAGGTGGAGGCGGTCAACCTTATCATCATGGACATAGTGAGATTCTCTTAAAAAGACAGGAAGCTCTCTATGAAATAGATAGGAATAAAAAAATAAGAAAAGCTCATGAAAATCCTATGATAAAAGAAATATACGAAACATATTTAGGCAAGCCCTATGGGGAAAGAGCTCATGAACTTCTTCATACAACATATGTACCAAGAGAAAAAATTTAAAAAGAGACGAGATTTCGTCTCTTTTATTTTAAAGAAAATTCCTAAGTTTCTAATTTTATATTGCCTATGATATAATAAGTATAACTAATTTAGGAGAGATTAATGGAAAAGATACTTGTTAAAAAAAGCGGACCCCTAAGGGGAAAAGTCCGCATAAGCGGTGCGAAAAACGCAGCTCTTCCCATACTTGCAGCTTGTCTTTTAGGCACTGAAGATATTGTTCTTGAAGATGTTCCAAACTTAAAAGATGTAGAAATAATGATGGAAGTCTTGTCCTCATTGGGAGCAGAAGTTGAAAAAATTGGCTTAAATAAAATTAAAATAAATGCAAAAAATATAAATTCCTATGAAACTAAATACCAACTTATGAATAAGATGAGAGCTTCATTTTTAGTAATGGGTCCTCTTCTTGCCAGAATGAAAAAAACTGTAAATTCCCTTCCTGGAGGTTGTGCCATAGGAGCAAGACCAATTGACTTGCACTTAAAGGGTTTTAGGGCTTTAGGAGCTGAAATTACGGAGGAACCGGGAAATATAACTGCCAGTGCGGAAAAATTAAAGGGAGACACCCTATATTTGGACTTTCCCTCTGTAGGAGCTACTGAAAATATTATGATGGCGGCAGTTCTTGCAGAAGGAGAAACTATTATAGAAAATGCGGCAATGGAGCCGGAAATTGTCGACTTGGCAAGCTTTCTTAAAAAAATGGGAGCAAAAGTTTACGGGGCAGGCACATCTTCTATAAGAATAGTCGGGGTTGAATCTTTAAAGGGAACTAGTCACCAAATAATTCCCGATAGAATTGAAGCGGGAACCTTTATGGTGGCAGCAGCTATTACCGGCGGAGATGTTTTGGTGGAAAATTGTATTCCCAGTCATATGAAGCCCATTATTGCAAAACTTATTGAATCAGGAAGTCAAGTAATTGAGTATGATGAGTCCATTAGGGTTATAGGAAAAGATATAAAACCCTTTAATATAAAAACTTTACCCTATCCGGGATTTCCTACAGATATGCAGGCACAATTTATGAGTCTTATGACTTGTGCTGATGGAATTTCCGTTACAAGGGAAACTGTTTTTGAAAATAGATTTATGCACGCTGAAGAGCTTAAAAAATTAGGCGCCGATATTTCCTTAACAGGAAGAGAAGCCATTGTAAAAGGTGGAAAAGAATTAATAGGCGCAGAAGTTAGAGCTACTGATTTAAGAGGAGGAGCAGCCCTTATTTTAGCTGGCCTTGTAAGTCAAGGGCAAACTTCTATTTGTGATATATTCCATATAGATAGGGGCTACGAAAATATAGAAGAAAAGTTCAGGGCTCTTGGAGCTCAAATAGAGAGAGTTTAGGGGGAAATATGAGAAAAAAATTATTTATAGTTATTTTATCTTTGGCTATGATTTTAAGCGCCTGTTCATCAGGTTCATCAAAAACAGATGAAAAGACCTTAAATGTAGCTGTTGCTGCAGATGCAACAAGTCTTGACCCTATTAGTTATAATGATGATTTTTCTGAAAATGTAATGAAGCAAATTTTTCAGGGTCTTCTTGCAAAAACTGCAGATAATAAAATTGTAAATTGCCTTGCTCAAAGCATAGAAAAACCTGATGATTTAACCTTTATTATAAAGATAAAAGATGGGGTAAAATTTTCAAACGGTGATGATTTAACTGTTGACGATGTTATTTTTTCTTTAGATAGAGTTGCAGGAAGCGATCAATATGGCTATGTATTTCAAAGTATAGATAGGAATTCTTTTGAAAAAATTGACGATAAAACCTTTAAATTTAAATTAAAGGAAGCTGATGCAACTATTATGGAAGCTCTTGCAGGACCATCTGGGGCAATAGTTCAACAAAAAGATGTGGAAGCAAAGGGAGAAAAGTTTGCTCAGGAACCTATGGGAACAGGTCTCTTTAAAATTGATTCTTGGACAAAACTTGACACTATAAGTCTTTCAAAAAATGAAAATTATTGGCAAGAAGCACCTAAGATTGACAAAATTGTTTTAAGAGTTGTTCCAGAAGCTTCTCAAAGACTTATAGAGCTTGAGAGTGGAAATGTGGATATAGCATATCAAATTGCTCCTAATGACATTAAAAAAGTTGAAGAAAATAAGGACTTAAGTTTAATGAGAAGGCTTGACAATTCAGTGCATTTTATCTCTTTAAACGTTTCAAAACCACCTTTTGACAATATAAAAGCAAGAGAGGCTATGGATTATGCCTTAGATATGGAAACAATTTTTAACACTGTTTTTATGGGAGTAGGTAAACTTGCTACAAGTCCTGTAAATCCAAACTTTTCATATTCCATTGCAGATCAAATTCAACCTATAAAACAAGATAAGGAAAAAGCAAAAGAGCTTTTTGCTGAGGCAGGAGTAAAGCCGGGAACACTTTTAAAGATATATGTAAATGAAAATCAACAGAGAAATGATGTTGCTGCAATGATGCAGGAACAACTGAAAGAATATGGAATTGACCTTCAAATAGTAAAACTTGAATGGGGTGCAATGGTTGAAGCCTTAAAGGCAAAAGAAGACGATATGTTTATTATGTCTTGGAGTCCTTCAGCTCATGATACTCACTATGAATTTTTCTCACCCTACCATTCAAATAAAGCAGGTCAAGGACCAAACTACAGTGCCTATACAAATCCTGAAATGGATAAACTTATTATAGAAGGTCTTCACACCACAGATGAAAATAAGAGAGCTGAAATCTATAAGGCGGCACAAGAACTTGCTATAAAAGATAAACCTTACAAGTATATCCACTACGGAGAAACTGTTGTTGGAATAAAAAATACAATAGAAGGTTTCGAACTTTTACCAACTTACGCACAAAATCTTTGGAACCTAAGCTTTAAAGAAAGTAAATAATTATGGCTAAATATATTTTAAAACGTATTCTAATACTCATTCCGACCATTGTCGGAGTGAGTTTTATTGTATTTCTACTTTTATATCTAAGCCCGGGAGATGCAGCTTATGCAAGAGCCGGAGCAAATGCACCGGAAGAAGTTGTAGAGGCTCTTCGCCAGTCTATGGGGCTTAAAGATCCTTTTTTTGTTCAATATTTCAGATTTTTAAAGGGACTTATTACTGAATTTAATTTGGGGACTTCCTATATAACAGGCCAGCCTGTTTCAAAAATGATTTTAAGCGTCTTTCCAAATACCTTAAAACTTACGGGACTTGCTCTTTTAATTTGCACCTTTGTGGGGATTTTATTTGGAGTTATAGGAGCAATAAATAGAGAGGGAATAATAGATAAAATTCTTACAGTTTTTGGTATGATAGGACTTGCAATGCCTATATTTTGGACAGGTCTTATTTTAATAATTATCTTTTCCGTAAGATTAAAAGTTTTGCCACCCTCAGGTTTTAACTCCTTTAAGCAGATGATTATGCCTGCAGCAGCTTTAGGTTTTCAATCCAGTGCAATTATTATGAGAATGACAAGATCATCCATGCTTGAAGTTTTAAACCAGGATTACATGAACACAGCCCTGGCAAAGGGACTTAAAGAAAGTACCATAATTTTTGTTCATGCCCTAAAAAATGCAATGCTTCCTGTAATAACCGTAATAGGTCTTCAAATGGGAGGACTTTTAGGAGGTTCAGTTTTAACTGAAACAGTTTTTTCCATACCAGGCCTTGGAAGACTTATGGTAGATTCAGTGAAAACCAGAGATTATCCTCTTGTTTTAGGAGGAGTAATTTTTATAGCCATATCCTACTCCATAATAAGTATCTTAGTTGATATTATATATGGCTTCATTGATCCCAAAATAAAAGCGGAGTACAAATAATTATGAACACCTATAAATATTTTAAAAAATCTAAAGTGGCTATGTTTGCCCTTATAATTTTAATAATCATAATAGGAATTGCAATTTTTGCAGATTTTATAGCTCCATACACATATTTTGAGCAACATCCTGAAAATAAATTTTTAGGTCCAAATATAAAAAATTTAATGGGGACAGATCAATTGGGTAGAGATATCTTCTCAAGAGTGGTCTACGGAGCTCGTATATCCATTGAGATCGGTTTTTCTTCAGTATTAATAGCATCAGTCCTTGGAACTTTAATCGGGGCTTACGCAGGCTTCTACGGCGGCAAATTCGATGAAATTATTATGAGGATTATGGATATTATTTTATCCATCCCATCTCTTGTCCTTGCCATAGCTTTAGCGGCAGCTTTAGGGAATGGTATGTTTAATTTAATCCTTGCAGTTTCTCTGTCATCAGTGCCCTCCTATGCAAAAGTGGTAAGGTCTGGTGTAATTAGCATTAAAGAGAAAGAATACATTGAATCTGCTTTAGTATCAGGAGCAAATAAAAATAGGATTTTATTTGTTCATATACTTCCCAATTGTCTAGGCCCTATAATAGTTCAAGCTACAATAGGAGTGGGAACAAGCATACTTTCAGCAGCCTCCCTTTCCTTTATAGGAATGGGAATAGAAGCACCAAGACCCGAATGGGGACAAATGTTGTCTGAAGCCAGATCCTACATTAGAGATTACCCCTACATGTCTCTTTTTCCAGGACTTTCCATAGCAATAACAATACTTCTTTTAAATATAGTGGGAGATTCTTTAAGAGATGCTTTGGATCCCAAGCTTAGGAGGTCAAGATGATTTTACAGCTTAAAGATTTAAAAATTCATTTTAAAACTGAAGATGGACTTGCAAAAGCAGTGGATGGAGTAAATTTTGAAATAGAAAAATCCGAAACAGTGGCCCTTGTAGGAGAAAGTGGCTGCGGAAAAAGTTTAACAGCAAAGGCGATAATTGGAATTTTAAATAGTAAAAATGCAGAAATAAGCGGAGAAATAAATTTTGAAGGGCAAAACCTTTTAAAATTAAAAGATAGGGAATTGAGAAAAATCAGAGGAAAAGAAATTTCCATGATCTTTCAAGAACCTATGACAAGTTTAAATCCAGCCCTAAAAGTAGGCTATCAAATTGATGAAATTTATAGAAGGCACTTTAACTTAAGCAAAAAAGAGGCAAGAGAAAAAAGCATAGAAATGATAGCAAAAGTAGAAATACCATCGGCAAAAAACATTTACAAGGCCTATCCCCATGAACTTTCTGGAGGAATGAGACAAAGAATAATGATAGCCATGGCTCTTGCATCAGACCCCAAAATTCTAATAGCAGATGAACCTACAACAGCCTTAGACGTAACAATACAAGCAGAAGTATTAAAACTTATGATGAATTTAAAAAAATCCATGGAAACTTCAATCCTCTTTATAACCCACGATTTAGGAGTAGTAGCGGAAATAGCTGATAGAGTTTTAGTAATGTATGCAGGAAAAATAATAGAAAAAGCAAAAGTAGAAGAACTTTTTAGAAATCCCCTTCATCCTTACACGAAAGGTCTTTTAAAATCAAGACCCTTAATAGGACAGGAGCAAAAGGAACTTTTTAACATAGAAGGATCTGTTCCAAGCCCCGTTGATTTTAAAGAAAATTGTAGATTTAGCGACAGGTGTCCCTTTGTAATGGAAAAATGTAAGGTAAAAGAACCGAGGCCAATAGAAAAAGATGGCCATGAAGTCTCCTGTTATTTATACGGTGATAAAAATGAATGAAATTCTAAAAATAAGAAACTTAAAAAAATACTTTCATAAAAAAAAGATTTTAACTAAAGCCCTTGATAATGTAAGCCTTGATTTATTTGAAGGAGAGACCCTGGGCATAGTAGGAGAATCAGGAAGTGGCAAATCCACCTTAGCAAGATGTATATTAAACCTCTATGATGATGTGGAAGGAAAAATTGAATTTCAAGGAAAAGACATAAAAAATTTAAAAAATGAGGAACTAAAAAAATACAGAGGTCAAGTTCAAATGATATTTCAAGACCCCTATTCTTCCTTAAATCCAAGAAGAAAAACCGGACAAATAGTAGGAGAAGGTCTTATAAATATAGAAAAGCTAAAGGGAAAAGAATTAAAAGAAAAAGTATTGGAAACTATGGAAATTTGTGGACTTCCAAAATACACTTATGAAAGATATCCCCATGAATTTTCAGGAGGACAAAGGCAGAGAATAGGAATAGCAAGAGCCCTTGCAGTAAATCCAAAATTAATAGTAGCAGACGAACCTACATCAGCCCTGGACGTATCAATACAAGCTCACATAATAAATCTCTTAAACCAATTAAAAGAGAAAATGTCCCTATCCATAATATTTATATCTCACGACCTGGCAGTAGTAGAACACATAGCAGACAGAATAGCAGTAATGTATCTTGGTCAGATAGTAGAAATGGCACCGACAAAAGAACTTTTTGAAAATCCCATGCATCCCTACACAAGAGTCCTCTTATCAGCCATACCCAAGCAAAATCCCTGGGATAAATCAAACGAAATAAAATATAGAAGAGAAAATGAACTTAATGAAGAATTAAAAGAAGGATGCAAATATAGAGACAGATGCGGTGGGAAAAAAGACAGTTGCGAAAACCCCTATGAAATGATAGAAGTAAAAAAAGACCACTTTGTCTCCTGCAAAAAATATATAAAAAAATAAAAAACCGGAAGTAATTTGAAAATAAAATTTCAATTACGACCGGTTTATTTTTTTATTCTGTTCTTATGGCATCAAGGGCAGAAAGTTTCATTGCTCGTCTTGCAGGAAGATATCCTGATAAAACTCCTATAAAAGTTGAAAATAAAATTGAACTTATTATAAGAAAGGGAGTTATCAATGAAAGCTTTGGATCAATCATTGCTCCTTCTTCTCCTGCCATGGACATAAAGAATCCACCGAAAAAGTAATTTATTATTTTAGAGGCAATAAGACTGAAAATTACTGAGACTATTCCTCCTATTGCACCTATTATACCAGCTTCAACTAAAAATAATTTTTGAATATCACGAATTGAAGCTCCTATTACTTTCATTACACCGATTTCTTTTGTCCTTTCATAAATACTCATAATCATTGTATTTGTAATTCCTATGGCAGCAACAATAAAAGATATGGCACCTATTCCACCAAATACAACTTGAATAATTTCTATTTGCTGGTTTGACTGTTTTAAAAAGTCTGCAGCCATGTTACTGGGATTATAACCTAAACTTTTAATTTGAGACTGAACACTTTCAACATTTTTAATATCATCAACGACAACCTTTATGTTGTTATATTGTTTAAGTTTTGAAACTTGATTGCCATAGCCAAAGGATTTGGATAAATCTTTAAAAGTATCTATGGACATAAAAATGCTGCTGTTTTGCATCCAGTTGTTAGGATTGTTTTCAAGAAGGCCCACAACCTTAATTGGAACTTGTGGCGGTTCCTTTTGAGGTGAATTTTCTGAAGGATCTTCCTCCATATAAGCTCCTCCGCCATCCATATTATTGTTATCAGTTGGAAATTCAGGATTAAATCGAAAAATAGAAAATTTTGATTTTAAAGGTTTTAATTTTTCTCCTGAAAAACCGGATCTTTTTGGGTCGCTCATTGATTGGGTAACACCGCCTCCAAAAATAAATTCATTTGCATTTTTTCTTGGCAGATTACCTTCAACAATTTTTAAACCGTAATTTTCAAATTCTTCATTGGGAATAGCCGTAAAACTTGAAAAACCTTCATAACGGCCACTTCTTATTTGCATATAGCCAGAATAAATAGGAATTACAGCCTTTACATTTTCAATTTTTTTGACCTCTTTTATGGCGGCATCATTTAATTTTTTCTTCTTTGCATTTTTAGCATTTGCTTCTGATTCTTCGCTCCAAGAAAAGTCAGTATGAAGATCTAAAGTTTTCATATCTCCCATGCGGGCAATCATGTCGGCGTTAATTTTTTTAAAACCGAAACCTATGGAGAGCATGATAATAATAGAAGTTGCACCGATAAAGACCCCAAGAACAGTTAAAAAAGTTCTGAGCTTTCTTGCAGCAAGATTTCTAAGGGCCATGCTAACTAAGTCACGAATTTTCATTATAGACTCATATCCTCGTCATCTTTTTTATTTTTTCTTTTTTTAATTAAAATTCCTGTACCAACAGCCGCAGCTATAAGAACAAGACCTCCGATTATTTTTCCTAATATGCCTCCACTTTTTTTAGGAGCTAGTTCTTGAGCTCCTTCATCTTCTTTAGGCATATCTGCTACATCAAATTCAAAGTCACGAGTAACTTCTTGTTTTTCTCCCATGGAGTCTTCAAAAGTCCAGGTAATAACAAATTTTTTGTGACCAGGAGATTCTGGAGTTATGTTTACTGAAAAATTATCACTGGAGCCAGGGTTAAAAGAACCCTTGTAATAAGTTGGAGTATCAAATTTTAAACCCTCTCCTGAAATTTTTACCATGACGTTGTTAAGAACGGCTTTACCTGTATTGTAATAATCAACGCTTAAATTTGTGTCCATACCAAGCATAAATTCACTTTGAGGTAAAATTTCTCCCACATCAAGTTTTGCTTGTTGAATAACAGGCACTCCAATTTGGGCAGTGTCCGTATATTTATTGGCCTCAGCATCCTCATATTCAAAGTTTGCAACAACTGTATAAGTTTTTGCAGCAGTATCGGGAACAGTTGTAAGAGTTATTTCCTTATCAACTTTTTTTCCAGGATTTATATTTGCAATATAAAAAGTATTTGAAGATTCAGTAGGAGTGAAAACTGAAGCAGTAGGAGCAGATCCTCCTGACATTGATCTTCCACTGGAACCAGAATCTCCTTGAGGAACTGATTCTTGAGTGTCACTTGTTAAAAATATTTTTATATTTTTTACAGCTTTTTTTGTATTTGTATTATAAAACTTTAGATACATTTTAAAAGGCTTGCCAGCTTCAATAACATTAGGTTCAAAATAATAATCTTCAATAATTAATTTTGGAGTAGGTGAGTTGTCTTTTTCTCCCGGTTGTTTTTCCTTGGGAGCTTTAATAAATACACCTGCAATTTGTGAAGAAGATTGAAGGTCGTTGGAACTTTCGTCATAGAAGTCCGCCTTTAAAGTTACGGGATAATTTCCTGTTGCAGCAGAAGGGCTTGCAATAAAGGAAAAATTAAAATGTTTACTTTCTCCTGGAGCAAGACTTTTTAATAAAACTTGAGAAACTGATTTTGAAGCAAGACTTGCTTGATTTTCACTAAGAGCTGAAACTTTTAAATTTTTAGCTTGAAGCCTTCCTGTATTTACTAAATCAAAACCTATATTTGCAGTTTGATTTCTTGAAATTGCACCCTTAGGGAAGGTTACATTTTTAAATTCAATAGTTGAAGGCTCTTGGCTGGGTTTTTTAATATTAAAAGAAAAAGAATAATCTCCGCTAATAGGAGCCTTACCACCCTCAGAAGTTAAAGAATACTTTAAAGTCAGCATATAAGAACCGGCAGCAAGGGCCTTATTACTTTTTAAATTATAAGTAATAAATTGACTTTGGCCGGGATTTAAACTTGTAATATCCTGAGTTGAAAGTCCATTTGTAAGAGTGATTGTGTTATCTTTTAAACCTTCAAGGCTTATTTTAATATTTTTTGCAATAGTGTCCCCTGTGTTTACAATTTCAAAGGGAACTTGAAAATCTCTTCCAGCTTCTTGAGTGTCAATCCAAAGAGAATCAACTTTTCTTATTTCAATAGCAGGATTAATAGGCTTTTCCGGAGCATTAACCCTTACATAAATAGTTTCAGTTTGAGTTTGAAATTGTCCATTCAAATAGTATTTAAGAATAATATTTACAGCTACAGTTTTTGTAGTAAAATCTTTTTCCGCTACTATACTAAAATGACCGGGTCTTTCTGAATTAGGGTCTATGTTCACACCATTTTTAAATACGTATCCGTCATTTTTTATAAAAACTTTTTCTGGATTTACTATAACAGCTTGCACTGTAAGATTTTTTGCTACAGCTTTATCTTTTTCATATGCATTTTCTTGTTCAATTTTATTTTTTTCTTCTTTACTTACATTTTCAGGAATAGGCTTTTGTGTATAAAAAATATTATTTTTTATTGTAACATCAACCTTTGCATCTCCGCCTTCGCTTAAATTAGTTGTTTGGTCAGCAACAACATCTAATTTGCCCACATTTTCTGTAATTGAACCTGCACTTACAAGACTTGGAAAACTTGTAAATGTCAGTATTAATGCTAAAAATATAGTTAAAAATTTTTTCATTCTTCCTTTTGTCCTCCCTTTGGAATTTTTGCATTGTTTTCTTCTATGCTTATTACCTTGCCGTCTCTCATATCCACAATTCTGTCGGCATATATACTTGTTTCTGTATCGTGGGTAACAATAATTAAAGTTTGATTATAATTTCTTGCCATAGAACACATTAAATCCATAATTTCAAAGGAAGTATTTGTATCCAAATTTCCCGTAGGTTCATCGGCAAACATAATTTTCGGCTTATCTACAAAAGCTCTTGCAATGGAAACTCTTTGTTGTTGACCACCACTCATTTCGTTGGGCTTATGGTAAATTCTGTCCCCAAGGCCAACTTTTTCGAGGATGTCCTTAGAAAGTTCATCACGCTTTTTCTTTGCAAGGCCTTTAAAAATAAGACCAAGAGCAACATTATCAAGAGCGTTTAAAGTTTTAATAAGATTATAAGATTGAAAGATAAAACCGACGTTGAGTCGTCTAAAAGTTGTAACCTGATCTTCGGAAAGTTTTTCTATATGTATTCCGCCAATAATAATTTGACCGGAAGTTGGTCTGTCAAGACCTGCCACCATATTTAATAAAGTTGACTTTCCGCTTCCTGATGTTCCTAAAAGGCATAAAATTTCTCCTTCATAAATATCAAGATTTATCCCATCAAGGGCACGAACTTTTTCATCACCCATCTTATAAATTTTATATAAATCTTTTATTTCAATGAGTTTTTTAATAATATCACCCCTCAGAATTAAGTATAACACAAGGATAAAGAATATTAAGTTACAAAAAGTTTAACAAAAACTAAAAAATTTCTAAATTTACAAAATAAAAAGGCGCAAAAACTTATTTACGCCTTAAAATTTAATTTAATTTATTATTATTTTTATTTATCTCTTCAGTCATTTTTGGAAGGATTTCAAACAAATCTCCAACTATTCCGTAGTGGGCAACCTTAAATATATCTGCATTTTCATCATTGTTAATTGCAATAATAAGGTCTGAATCTTCCATACCCTTTCTATGTTGAAGGGCACCGCTTATTCCAACAGCTATATAAAGTTTTGCCTTTACCTTTGTGCCGGAAATTCCTATTTGTTTACTTTTATCAAGCCAACCATTGTCTATAAGAGGTTTTGTTGCGCCGCTTGTTCCATGAAGGGCCTGAGCAAGTTCTTCAATTAAGTGCCAATTTTTTTTATCTTTAAGTCCCATTCCTCCTGCTACTATAACATCAGCTTCATCAAGTCTTACTGAATTTGTATCAAAGGGAATTTCTTCAAAGGAAATAAATTTACAACCTATTTCGTCTTCATCTATAGAAATTTTTTCTTCTATAATTTCTCCGATTCTACTTAAATCTTTTTTACCTGCTTTAAAAGCTCCCTGTCCTATAGTTCCTATCATAGGTTTTGTAGTTATTCTTATATCAGATAATAATTTTCCGCTGAAAGAAGGCCTTATCCATTTTATATCATCTTTATTTTCTGTAAGTTCTATTTGGGAACATTCAGCTACAAGGCCAAGACCCATTCTGGAGCAAATTCTTCCCCCTAAATCTCTTCCGTTTTCAGAAGCACTTATAAAAATTGTATAGGGCTTATATTTTTTTATTAAAGTTTCAAGGATTTTTGTCCAAGCATTTGTAGAATAATTTTTTAAAAGAGGATCTTCAACTTTTATTACCTTATCAGCTCCATAAGAAATAGCTTCCTTTGCAAGATCATCTGCCTTGTTAGAAATTGCAAGACCTATAAGATTTGAGTTTAAAGAGTCTGCAACTTGTCTTCCCTTTGATAGAACTTCTTTAGAAAGACTTGTTAAAGAACCCTTATATTGTTCAAGGACAATCCATATATTTTTATTATTTTCCAATTTATTCACCTACCTTATAAAATTTTTATCTTTAAGGATTTTAAGAACTTTTTCAATTTTTTCCTCAGTTTGTCCTTCTAAGATTTTACCTTTTGAAATTTCCTCTGGAGGGAAAACTTCAGCCACAAGAGTTGTAGAACCCTTTTGACCAATTCTTTCAGGATCAGCGCCTATATCTTCAGGACTTAAAATTTTAAATTCCAGACTGTCATCAACCTTATCCTTATAGTCATTAATATTTACATTTCCCTTTAAAACTGTAATTAAAGCAGGAAGTTCCACTTGAATTTTTTCGATTCCGTTAAAAATATTTCTTTTAGCTATTAATTTACTGTCTATATATTCAAGGTCTGAAACATAAGTTGCCTGATTAAAGGATAAGTGTTCTGCCAGTTCTGGCCCTACTTGACCAGTATCTCCATCAATAGTTTGAGAGCCTGTTAAAACCAAATCGAAATTATCAATTGTCTTTGCAGCTCTTGATAGAACATAACTTGTTGCAAGGGTATCGGATCCTCTAAAATCAGGAGAACTTATTATATAAGCCTTATCTGCTCCCATTGCAATGGCATATCTTAAAAATTCTTTTGCAAATTCCGGTCCCATAGTGATTACAGTAACTTTTCCCTTAGTTTTATTTTTTAAATCTATTGCCATTTTAAGAGCATGGACATCAGGGGGATTGATTATGCTCTTTACACCGTCTCTTATTAAATTTCCAGTTTCTCTGTCAACTTTTACATCTGAAACTTTAGGAACAATTTTTATACAAACTAAAATATTCATTCTCTACCTCCTCTTTCTAAATAATTATTATACTATATATGTGTCCTTTAAATTAATTTTTCTTCACTCTTTTAAATAAAGTAATTAAAGGTTAGAATAGTTTAGAGGTGCTTTATGAAAAAAGATTTAAAAGAAAGATTTTTTTCTTACATAGAAAATGCCTGGAAAAAAGAAAAAATTAAGAGAAGAGAAGCTCAAAAAAGGCAGGCACAGGTAAAAAAAGAATTAAAAATTGAAAATAAAAATTTAAGTAAAAAGGGAAGAATAAAAAAGCTTATATTTTTTTCTTTAGCAATTATTTTATACATAATTGTAAGATGCGGACTTAGGGCCTATAAGGGCAGGGAAGTTTTCAGATGGGAAGATATTTTATTTGGCCTTATAGTTATAGGTCTTTATGCCCTATATATTTTTAAATGGGCAAAGGAGTATAAAGATTCATGAAAATTATAGCCACAACCACTTTTGGACTGGAAAGCGTCCTTAAAAGAGAACTGGAAAACTTAGGTTATAAGGCTGAAGTTGAAAACGGAAGATTGGCTCTTGAGGGAGATTTAAAAGACATATATAAGTTAAATTTAAGACTTAGAACAGCAGATAGGGTTTTAATAGAATTTTTAAACTTTAAGGCTTTAAGTTTTGAAGAACTTTTTGATGGAGTTTCAGGATTTCCCTGGGAGGATTTTATTCCTGAAAATGCAAATTTTATTGTTGAAGGAAGAAGCAGAAAATCCAAACTTTTTTCAATTTCAGATTGTCAAAGGATAACTGAAAAAGCCATTATTACTAGACTTTCAAAAATTTATAAAAAATCTTATTTTGAAAAGGATGGACCAAGATATAAACTTGAAGTGTCTCTTTTAGATGATATTGCATCAATAACCTTAGACACTTCAGGCGAGGGCCTTCACAAAAGAGGCTATAGGGAAATAAATTATAAGGCACCTATTAGTGAAACCCTGGCGGCAGGTCTTGTAAGTTTAAGTTATTGGAATTCCAAAAGACTTTTATGCGACCCCTTTTGCGGATCGGGAACTATTGCCATTGAAGCTGCCATGATAGGAAGAAATATTGCACCAGGTCTTATGAGAAATTTTGATTTTGAAAATTTTTCCTTTACGGACAAAAAAGACTTTAGAGATCAAAAGTCTAAGTGTTATTCGGAGATACTCTTAAATAAAAAATTGGATATTGTTGCCAGCGACATTTCCTATAAGGCCATAGAAATTGCAAAAAACAATGCAGAACTAATGGATTTAAGCCAAGATATAACTTTTTTTAAAAAAGATATATTTGATTTGGATCTTCCTGATGATTATGGAGTATTAATTACAAATCCTCCCTACGGAGTGAGAATTAAAGACCAAGTAAGTGATCTACAAAAAGAACTTGGAAAACTTTACAAAAGTTTAAAAACCTGGTCTTTTTATATAATTACATCAGATGAAAATTTTGAAAAAGATTTTAATAAGAAAGCCGACAGAAATAGAAAACTTTACAACGGAGGCATAAGAACTTATTACTATCAATATTACGGACCGAAACCTAAAAAATAGGAGTGAAAAAATGAGTGGACAAAAATTTGATTTTAATATTAATCATATAGTTTTAAACGGAATTGCCGACCTTGTCAGAGTCATAGATAAGGATAATAATGTTATTTTTGTCAACTCAGCAATGAAAGAATTTTTTGGGGCAGATGAAACAACTATGACCTGCGAGCCGGGGGATGGATTTTTTTGTAACGTCTCTGTGGCTCAGAGGTCCTTCAGGACAGGGGAAATCATTCAAAGAGAGGAATACATCAAGGGGAATTATTACTCCGTTAAATGCTCTCCTGTGCATTCTGAGACAGGGGAAATAGTTGGAGTGGTTGAAGTTTTTAGAAATGTAACTATGGAGAAGAAACTTCAGGGACAAATAATAAATAAAAATAAGGAACTCACTTTTGAAATGCTTGATGCTCAAAAAATTCAAAAGTCTCTTATTCCGGAAAAGGGATTTTTTAAAAATTTAAAGTTAGATTATTTTTACAGTCCTTCAAATATTTTAAGCGGAGATTTATTTAATGTATTTGAAATTAACGAAGACAATATGGGAATTTATATAGCAGACGTTATGGGACATGGCTTTAAGTCTTCCCTTATAACTATGTTTATAAGTCTTTTGTTTAAAAATATTTCTACAAAAACTCTTCTTAGTCCATCCAGGACTCTTGAAGAGATAAAAAGCAGATTTTCTTCTTTAAATATTGATCCGGGAATTTATTTCACCTGCTTTTATGGGGTTTATAACAGAAAAAAAGACAACTTTCTTTTTTCCAATGCAGGACACAATCCCTGTCCCATTTTAACTCGTGATAGAAATTCTTATGAACTTATTTCCAGAGGCTTTCCCATTTCCGGAATCTTTGATCATATAAATTATGAGGAAAATTCAGTGGATTTATTTTGCGGCGACAAACTCCTTTTTATGACTGACGGAATTGTGGAAACTGTAAATAAAAACAGAGAGCCCTTCGGTCTTGAAAGGATCGCCGATATTTTAAATGAAAATAGTATTGATGAAATAAATGTAATAAAAGAAGAACTTGAACTTTATAAATATAGGGACCAGCAAGATGACATTACTTGCGTGTTATTTAAGGTGTTGTAATGAATTTTAAAGCTTATAAATATAATTTTGATAGGTCTATAGAAGATAAAATTGAAGAAAATAAAGAAAAATATAGAAATGCAGATTATTTGTGGACGGACTTTAATTTTTTAAGAGGGGAAGCCCACAGAGCAAAGGGCATTGCAAAAGAAATTGAAAGGGCAGGAAAAACCCTTGTAGTTGCAGGGATAGGAGGATCTTTTTTAGGAGCTGAAGCTGCAATTAATGCTTTAAATCCAAAGGGAAATAAAATACATTTTATAGGTAACAGTCTTTCTACAAGAGCCGCTTTACAAAAATTATCGGATTTAGATGAAGACTTTGCCCTTCTTGTCATTTCCAAATCGGGAAATACCCTTGAAACTATTATTGCTTACACATACATGAGAGAATTTATGAAAAATAAATTTATAGACTATAATAAAAGAATTTTTATTATGAGCCAGTCCTTAGATTCAAAGCTTGGAAGGGCATGCCAAAAAAATGGTCATAATTTTATAGAAATCTCCTCAGAAGTTGGGGGCAGATATTCAGTTTTAACTTGTGTTGGCCTTGTTCCTATGGCCTTTGCAGGAATTGATGTTGATAAAGTTATAGATGGTGCTTTAAGTGTCAATGTGGATCATGCAATTTCCTATGCAACTTACAGAAACAAATTTTACGAAAAAGATCTTTTTGTTGAAATCTTTACAGTATATGAACCGGATTTGGAATATTTATTAAAATGGATTTTACAACTTTTTGCCGAAAGTGAAGGAAAAGAGGGCAAGGGAATCTTACCAACTTATGTCATTAATTCAAGAGACCTCCACAGTTTAGGCCAATATATTCAATCGGGAAGGCAGATGTTTTTTGAAACTACAATTTCCCCTTTAAATTCAAATTCAAATCTGGAAGTATCTTTAGAAGATTACGGTCTCAATTTAAATATGACTTTAAATGAGCTTAACGATCTTACAAGAAAAGCTGTTATGAAATCTCATAGTAGCAATCAACTTTTATTGGAAATTGAAAAAATTGATGAATTTAACTTAGGTTGTATTTTTTATTTCTTTGAATATGCCTGCCAAGTTTCTGCAAAAATTTTGGGGGTTGATCCTTTTAACCAACCGGGAGTGGAAGAATATAAAGCAATATTAAGAAAAAAACTTTATGAAAAATAAAATAATAGGTTAAAAAATATAAGGCTTTTTAAGCATTATAAAGTCCTTGAAAAAAATTGAAATTACTTGCAAGTTTATATTGGAGTGATATAATTATTAAAGAATGTTATTTAATTAACATAGTATATAAAAATTTTAAGGGGGACTTTAAATGGATTTTAGAATGGATAAGGAGCATGCTCTTTTACAACAAATGTATGAAGCATTTGCTGTAAATGAAGTTAAACCTATTGCTGCAGACATCGACAAAACAGATGAGCCGCCAATGGAAAATGTTAGAAAAATGGCTAAATATGGATTTTTCGGCATACCATTTCCAAAGGAATACGGTGGACAAGGCGCAGATTACCTTGCATATGTAATGGCAGTTGAAGAGTTATCAAAAAAATGTGCAACTACAGGTGTAATTGTATCAGCACATACTTCACTTTGCGCTGCTCCTATTTATGAAAACGGAACAGAAGAACAAAAACGTAAATATTTACCAGACCTACTATCAGGACGTAAGATAGGAGCTTTCGGTTTAACTGAACCCGGTGCAGGTACAGATGCTGCAGGACAACAAACAACAGCAGTTCTTGACGGGGACGAATATGTTTTAAACGGAACAAAGATATTTATTACAAATGCAGGATTTGCAGATGTATTTATAATTATCGCCATGACTGACAAATCAAAGGGAACAAAAGGAATCTCAGCTTTCATAGTTGAAAGAGGAACTCCTGGATTCAGAGTCGGAGAACCTGAAGACAAAATGGGAATAAGAGCATCTTCTACTTGCGAACTTATTTTTGAAAATTGCAGAATTCCTAAAGAAAACTTACTTGGCCGTGAAGGCAAGGGATTCGGTCTTGCAATGAAGACTCTTGACGGAGGACGTATAGGTATTGCTGCTCAAGCATTAGGTATTGCAGAAGGAGCAATTGACGAAACAGTTCAATATACAAAAGAAAGAAAACAATTCGGAAGACGTATTTCTCAATTCCAAAATACTCAATTCCAACTTGCTGATATGAAAACCAAAACTGAAGCTGCAAAACTTTTAGTTTATAGAGCAGCTCATACAAAGGGTGTAGGACAAGCTTATGGACATTTTGCAGCAATGGCAAAATTATTTGCAGCTGAAAATGCATCAGATGTAACAAGAAGATGTCTTCAATTATTCGGCGGATATGGTTTCACAAGAGATTATCCAATTGAAAGAATGATGAGAGATGCAAAGATAACTGAAATCTACGAAGGTACTTCAGAAGTAATGAGAATGGTAGTTTCAGGCTGGATGGGAGTTAAATAGGAGGAGAATATGAAAATAGTAGTTTGTATAAAACAAGTACCTGATACAAATGAGGTTAGACTTGATCCTGTAACTAATACACTTATTAGAGAAGGAGTTCCGAGTATCATTAACCCTGATGATAAATCAGGTCTTGAAGCAGCACTTAGAATAAAAGATAAAGATCCTGAAAACATTGAAGTAACAGTTGTATCAATGGGACCGCCACAAGCAGAACTTGCTTTAAGAGAAGCTCTTGCAATGGGAGCTGACAAGGCAATTCTTGTAACAGACAGAGCTTTCGGAGGAGCGGACACATGGGCAACATCAAGCACAATAGCAGGAGCTCTTGAACATTTAGATTATGATTTAATCATTACAGGCCGTCAAGCAATAGACGGTGATACAGCTCAAGTAGGACCTCAAATTGCAGAACACTTGCACTTACCTCAAGTTTCCTACGTTGAAGAACTTGAACTTGGAGACGGATGCATAAAAGTTAAAAGACAATTTGAAGACAGATACCACAATTTGGAAGTTAAGCTTCCTTGCTTAATTACAGCTCTAACAGAACTTGCTCCACCAAGATATATGTCAGTAGGCGGCGTTTTTGACGCTTACCAAAAAGAAATCACAACTTGGGGACTTGAAGACATTAAAGATAAACTTAACCTTGCAGACATAGGACTTAAGGGATCACCGACAAAGGTTAAAAAATCATTCCCTAAACAAGGAAAAGGTAAGGGCGTTCTTCTTACAGACCTAAACGCAGATGAAGCAGCCCAAGCAATTGTAGCTAAGTTACAAGAAAAATATATAATATAAGGGGTGAATTTGATGAGCAAAGACGTATTTGTATTTATAGAACAAAGAGATAACCAACTACAAAAAGTAGGTATAGAATTACTTGGAAAAGCAAGAGAACTTGCAGATGACTTAGGTCAACAAGTAGTAGCAATGCTTATTGGTGAAAATGTAAAACAACACGCAGAACTTTTAATTCACCACGGTGCAGATAAAGTAATAATTGTAGAAGATCCTATTTTAAAAGAATATGTAACAGAACCATACACAAAGGCAATTTACAATATCATTAAAAAATACGATCCTGAAATTGTAATTTACGGAGCAAGTTCAATTGGACGTGACCTAGCACCAAGACTTGCATCAAGAATCCATACAGGACTTACAGCAGACTGTACAAAACTTGAAATAGATCCAGAAACAAAATTATTAATGATGACAAGACCTGCTTTCGGCGGAAACCTTATGGCAACAATTCTATGTGAAGAATTTAGACCTCAAATGGCAACAGTAAGACCGGGAGTTATGCAAGCTCTTGAAAATGATCCAAACAGAAAGGGTCAAGTAATAGAAGAAAAAATAGACTTTGAACCAAGCGATATGAATGTTAAAATAGTTAGCATTGAAAAAGCAGAATCAAAGAAAAAAGATATTACAGAGGCAAGCATCCTTGTATCAGCAGGACGTGGAATCGGCGGACCAGAAGGATTTGAAAATCTTGAAGGCCTTGCAAATGTCCTTGACGCAGAAATTTCTTCATCAAGAGCAGTTGTAGACGCAGGATGGATTACAAAAGACCGTCAAGTAGGACAAACAGGTAAAACAGTAAGACCTGAAGTTTATTTTGCCCTTGGAATCTCAGGAGCAATCCAACACTTGGCAGGAATGGAAGAATCTGATTTAATAATCGCAATAAACAAAAACGAAACAGCACCAATCTTTGAAGTTGCAGATTTGGGAATAGTAGGAGATTTAAACGCAATAGTTCCGAAATTAACAGAAGCAATTGACAGAGAAAAGAAATTAAAAGCAGAAATAGAATAATTATACAAAATAAAATCCATTGGAAGAAATTTCAATGGATTTTTTTAATGCAAATAAAAGTATAAATAAAAGAAAATTTCAATTGAAAATAAAACCCCGTGTAGGGACCAATTTGAAGACCTAACCCGATTTTTGAAAAAAATCGTGGTAGGTCTCATGCAACTATTTGCCCAAATCTTTGCTTTGGCTGCAAATATCTGCTATTGGTCCGCCGCCGTCAGGCGAATTTATTGAAACAAAATAAAAAAACGAAAAAGAAAAAATAAAGAAAAAATGTATGTTGAAAAAATTAAAAAAAAAATAAAAATAAAAATGTAAATTTAAAATAAATTTTAAATCAAATATTTATTTTTTTCTCCCACAAAAAACACGCGGACCGGTAAACCGGTCCCTAGGCCCCACAAAATCCCACACACAAATTTATTATAATTTCATCCGAACATGGAATCCACGCCGGAATGTGGGGTAAATTTATGCGAAAGGATTCATAAGATTAGAACCTTTGCAAGGGAATGTAGGGACCAATTTATTGGTCCGGCGGCGTAAGCCGAATAATTTGAAATAAAATAGAAAAATGAAAAAAGGTAAATATATATTCAACCTCCACAGAAACAATAGGAAAGAAAAGCGTAAGCTTTTCCACCTTTAAAAAGCCTTTCGAGGGGTAAGGAGGGGGGAGCCGCGAGGGGGACGTTAGGGACAATCGCAAGTCCATTAGTCCCCATCGCGTTATGTATGTAAAATAAAAAAAGAGAAAGAAAAAATGTAGAAAAAATATAAATTGAAAAAACATAAAATAAAATAAAAATGTAAATTTAAAATAAATTTTAAATCAAATGCAGGTTTTGTTTTCCCACATTATACACGCGGACCGGTAAACCGGTCCCTACAGGATTTTCAAAGGTTGTGGCAATAAGAAGTTTGTTTAAAATGAAAGTATTTCTTAAATAATTTAAAATTAATGTTAATTAAAAATTAGAATATAATTTTAAAAATGCTCTACATAGAGCATAAAAAAATAATTTATAAAAAATATTTATTTTTTTCTCCCACATTATACACGCTGATAAATAAATTAGTCCCTAAATCCAACAAAAGTAAAAAACGGAAACCGTAAAATCCATTACTGCATTAATAATAAAAAAGAGGGCGGTTTTCCGTCCTCTTTTAAAATTATAAACATATAAAATTTAAGCATTATCCCTTAAAATTATTCAATAAATTATAAATAATATGAAGTAAATAATCGAGCTTCAAATCATCAGTTTTTATCTCATCTTTTTCAAAAAGACCTAAAGCATAGGCATTTGCCAAATAAGCAAGGTCCCCATCTTTAAAAGATTTAAATAAATCTTTGTTGAAAGCATCTAAATTTTTAATGTCTTCAAAATACATCATGCCTCTAGCTTTTAAAATATTTTTAGCTGCGACAGAAAGTTTTAAAGGTCTGTCGTCTTTAAGACCTTCAAAACTTCTGTAAAAATCTGAATTACTTACAGAAAAATTTTCGTAGGGAACAGGAATATTTTCTCCTGAAAAATCACATACCATAAGTAAAAAGACTAAATCTTTTTCAGTGGCAGTCCTAGTTACATCAGCATTTTTAATTCCTATATTAAAGTCAGCTAATTTTGCAATTTCATTTTTATATTTTGAGCTTTCAAGGTTTTCATAATTTATTTTTGCTTTTTTAACCTCTAAAGTTTTAGGATTCATATAGCTTAAATCTTTAGTAAAACCATAAACCAGTTTTGGCTTATTATTTTCAAGGGTGTATACAAGACCAAAGCCAAGTTTTTCATAATAAGCCTTTAAAGCCTCATCAAGAGGTTTAATATCTTCAGGGATTTTGTCAAAGTCGCCCTTAAATAAATCGATATTATAATTTATAACTTCCTTACTTCCATTAGCAACTAAAAGGTCAAGACCGGAGTTTAAAATCGGTATATTGTCCTTAACTTGGTAAAAACTAATTCTTGTATCCTTTGGACGGGAAGAATAATCGTAAATATTAAAATCAATAGGGGAAATCTTTGAAGAATACTTATTGTAAAAATTTTTTCCTAAATTTAAGGCAGTTTTCTTGTCGATATTTGCCTTTTTCATATTTTGGCTTTCCTTGTAGTAAGACAAAATATTTAAATTTTTTCCGTCAAGGGTAAAAGATCTGTAATCAGAATTATTAGAATAATCCAAATTTATTACATATTCCTTATCCATCTTTGATAATGATGAAGATGTTAATTTAAGATTTTTAGGAACTAAATCTTTAACCACAGCTGTGGCATCTTTTATTTCCCTTGTTTCTTTTCTTTCCTTTAAGCCCTTTTCTTCTTCTGGACTTAAAGAATTTTTTTCACTTGCATCCATGGCGTCTTCACTTTTAGCACCTTCTTCATAGGGCATATTTCTTATATTTTTTGCAGGTTTAAGAGTATCTGCATCAAGATAGTCAAATTGAGAAATTCCATAGACAGGTTTCGCCTTATTTTCAGTGTAGGGACTGTAGTAAAGTCTTAGAGGATAAAGTTTATTCATTTCTTTTGCAGCGTCTTCTAAAGAATATTTAGGGTTAGGTTCAGGCAGCTTAGGATATTCATAATAACCAGAAATGTTAAAAGAAAATAGGGAAAGGTCTGAAAGGTTAATTTCCATATTTATGTCTGAGTATAAAAACTTAATGTCCTTGTAATATCTTGAAAAGAATAAATTTACACGGCCGCTGTTAAGAAAATATTTAGTTGATTCAAGTTTAAAGTCCTTTAAAAGTTGAGGATTTATTTTTTCAAGGTATTCATTTGCCTTTTTTACAATCAAATCCTTATCCACATTTATGGTTTTTTTAGAGTCTTTAGCATTATAGCTAAAATAGTTTATAATATTTCCCTTGCCATCAAGAACTACTGTAATTGAGTTTTTATCTTTAAAAATCCAATTGTAGCGTTTCCTATAAGTGTTTTCGCTCTTGCTTTCACTAATATTAAAAGATTCTATATTATCTTTAATATTAAAGACACTTTTAATTTTTTCAATTTCTTTAGTGTCTGACGTTTTAACTTTTTTTTGGCTTGCATAAGGGTATGTAACTAGGGATGAAAATAAAAATACAAATGCCAAAAATAAAGATAATTTTTTCATATTATCACCTCGTAAAATATTTACCCTTATATAAATAAAATATTCATGATAAAATATCTTTTTATGATATAATTTCTAAGGAATTAAGGATGGTGAAAAATGTTAAGTGTAAATAATTTAAGTGTAATTTTTCCAGATAAAAAACTTTTTGATGATGTAAATTTAAATTTTTCTCCTGGCAACTGCTATGGAGTAATAGGGGCTAATGGAGCAGGAAAATCAACTTTTTTAAAAATTCTTGCAGGGGAAAAAGATCCTACAAGCGGCAATGTTTCCATGGATAAAAATTCCAGAATGAGTAAACTTGCTCAGGACCACTATGCTTTTGATGAATATGATGTTCTTAACACTGTAATTATGGGCAATAAAAAATTATATGATATAAAAACCGAAAAGGATGCCATATATATGAAACCGGATTTTTCAGATGAAGATGGTTTGAGAGCTGCGGCTCTTGAAGGGGAATTTATGGAAATGAACGGTTATGAAGCTGAATCTGAAGCTTCAACAATTTTACAGGGTCTTGGAATAGGAACTGATCTTCATTATAAAAATATGAGCGAACTTTTAGAATCTGAAAAGGTTAAGGTTCTTCTTGCTCAAGCTCTTTTTGGCAAGCCGGATATTTTACTTCTTGACGAGCCTACAAACGGTCTTGATATAAAAGCAGTTATCTGGCTTGAAGATTTTCTTGCGGCTTTTGAAGGCATTGTAATTATTGTAAGCCACGACAGGTATTTTTTAAATGAAGTTTGTACTCACATGGTGGATATAGATTTTGGAAAGATTACTTTATTTGTGGGAAATTACGATTTTTGGTATGATTCTTCTCAACTTGCTCTAAAGATGGCAAAGGATCAAAATAAGAAAAAAGAAGAAAAAATTAAAGAACTTCAAGAATTTATAAGACGTTTTTCTGCAAACAAGTCTAAGAGCAGACAGGCAACCAGCAGGAAAAAACTTCTTGATAAAATAACTCTTGATGATATTAAACCTTCTTCCAGGAGATATCCTTTTGTAGGCTTTGATCTTTCAAGAGAAGTTGGAAATGAAATTTTAAATATAGAAAATCTTTCTCTAAAAAATGATGAGGGATATTTATTAAAAGATTTTTCCATGAGGGTAAATAAAGATGATAAGATTGCCTTTATAGGGAATGAACTGGCAATTACCAAGTTTTTTGAAACAATAACAAAGGCTGATGAAGATTACCAGGGAGAATTTAAGTGGGGACAAACTATAACTTACTCATATTTTCCAAAAGATAATACAAAATTTTTTGAAGATGTAAAATTAAATTTGGTAGATTTCTTAAGGCAATATTCTGAGGAACAATCGGAAATTTATTTAAGAGGCTTTTTGGGTAAGATGTTATTTTCCGGAGATGAGGTTTTAAAAGAAGCTAATGTTCTTTCTGGAGGAGAAAGGGTAAGGATGATGTTTTCAAAAATGATGCTTAAACCGGCAAATGTATTGATTTTTGATCAACCTACAAATCATCTGGATCTTGAAAGTATTGAAGCTGTAAATAACGGTCTTATAAATTATAAGTCAAATATACTTTTCACCTCTCACGACCATCAATTTATTTCAACAATAGCAAATAGAATTGTGGAAATTTTTGATGATGGAACTTATAGAGATGAGTCCATTAACTTTGAGGATTACATTGACAAGTATTATATGAAAGACCAATATTCAAGAGCATAAAACAAGAGCGTCCACTTTAAGGGCGCCTTTTTTTATTAGTTCTTTTCTTGCTTCTTTTATAGTTGAGCCCGTGGTAAAGATATCATCTATTAAAAGTATTTTTTTATTTTCTACATTTTCTGCAAAAAAGGCACCTTTTAAATTTTTTTCTCTTTGAATTTTATTTAAGCCCACCTGGTCTTTTGTAGCTTTTATTTTTTTCAAAGCTTTTTTACAGGGCATAAGGGTATTTGAACTAATATAATCTCCAATTAATTCCACTTGATTATAGCCTCTTTTAAGCCTATTTTTTTCATACATAGGTATAGGGCAGAAAAAATCATATTTTGAAATTAAATTCATGGATAAAATTTTTTCAGCCATAATATCTCCAAAAACTTTTGATAGAAAGGTTGAGTCCTTAAATTTAAAATTTATAAGGAGATTTTTTAAAAGTCCTTGGTATTTTAAAATTATATAAATTTTATAATTTTCTTCTTCCACTTCTTCATTTATAAAATTGAGGAGGGAAAAGCAATTTTTACAAAGATAATTTTTGTAAATTTCATCTCTGCAATTTGAACACTTATATAAAACCATAAATTTTTCTCTTTTCCATTGTTTCGATTAATTTTCTGTCTAAAGATGAGTATCTTTTATTTTGATGGTTGTTTTCCACCATAGTTTTTAAATATTTTATTTCTCCTACAAGGACGACCATGCGACTTGCCCTAGTTATACCTGTATAGATTATGTTTCTTGTCATAAGCATAAAGGGGGCTGAGTGGAGGGGAATTATTACTGCTGGAAATTCCGAACCTTGAGATTTGTGGACGGTGCTTGCATAAGCCAAAGTAAGCTCCGAAAAATTTTCTCTTTGGTATTCTATTTTTTTTACATCATCAAAAACAATTGTCATGGTGTCAGAGTCTGCATCGACACTTTCTATAAAGCCCAGCTCTCCATTAAAAATTCCCTGACCTTCTTCATGATAATTTTCAGTTTCGATTTTATATTGGAGATTATAGTTATTTTTTATTTGCATAACCTTATCGCCAGGCCTAAAAATTGTGTCCATAAATTTTATCTCTTCTTTTTTATTTTGAGGATTTAAATTTTCTTGCAAGACCTTATTTAAGTTGTCAACTCCTGTAAGACCTTTTTTAGTTGGAGATAAAACTTGTATATCCTTTAAAGAATCATAGTTTTTAAAGTCGGGAAGCCTTGTTTTAACAAGATCAACTATTGTATTTAAACTTTCATTTACATTGGGGCTTTGAATGAAGAAAAAGTCCTTTGATTTATTGTCTATAAGGGGCATTTTTCCGCTGTTTATCAAGTGGGCATTTTTTACAATAAGAGAGCCTTCCTCTTGTCTAAAAATTTTATTTAAGTAGACAACATTTATTATTTTTGAATTTATTATGTCGGACAAGACATTGCCTGCGCCAACGGAGGGAAGTTGGTCTTTATCTCCCACAAGGACAAGCCTGGAATTATCCTTTACTGCCCTAAGAAGGGTGCTCATTAAAAACAAATCCACCATGGAACATTCATCAACTATAATTAAATCTCCGTCAATTTCTTCAATTTCAAAATAATCGCTATTAGGAGTGATTTCCAATAATTTATGAATAGTTGAAGCCTCTCTTAAAGTTGCTTCTTCCATTCTCTTTGCTGCACGACCGGTTGGAGCTGCAAGAACTGTTTTTAAATTTTCCTTTTCTGCCAAATCTATTATTGTTTTTAAAGTTGTTGTTTTTCCTGTGCCGGGGCCTCCTGTTATAACTGTAAGGCCTCCTGTTAAAGCTTCTTTTACTGCTTCTTTTTGATTTTCTGCAAGTTTTATATTTTTTCTTTCTTCAATTTCTTTAATAGAATTTTCAATATTATTTTTAAGTTCAAATTTTTGCAAGGAAAGTTTTGTAAGTTTTCCGGCAACATAATTTTCTTCCTTGTACATTGAGGCTTTGTAGCAATTTATTTGATCATTTATTTTTTCAAGATAAAAATATTTACTGAATTGTAAATTTATAATTTGATCTTCAATTAAATCTTCATTAATTTCCAAAAGTTTGGAGGATTTTTTTATAAGGACATCTTTTGGTAGATAGGTGTGGCCGTCATTAACTGCATAATTTATAGTCCATTTTAAGGCTGATATTATCCTTTCCTTGGAATCTTTTTTATAGCCTAATTTAAGGGCGATGGAGTCTGCTGTTTTAAAACCTATGCCCTTTATTTCGTCTGCAATCCTATAGGGATTTTCCCTTATTACATTTAAAGTTTCATTTGCGTATAAAGTGTAAATTTTAAAGGCAGCCGATGGACTAATTCCATACCCGTAAAGCTCATATATGACCTTAGAGGCCTTTTTATTTGCTTTAAGGTATTCTGATATCTTTTCAAATTTTTTAGTGCCTATACCGTGAATCTGAAGAAGTTTTTCTGGCTCCTTATCTAAGATTAAAAGAGTTTCATCTCCAAATTTTTTATAGATGGTTTCAGCCATTCTGCTTCCTATAAAGGGGATTAAGCCTGAAGACAAATATTTTATAATGCCGTCTTTTGAAGTAGGAATATGCTCATTTAAATTTTTAAAGGAAAATTGTTCGCCAAATTTTTTGTGGACAAAAAAATCTCCTTCAAAGGTATATTCTTTTCCAATTTCAATTTTTATAGCATTGCCTGTTACTGTAAGGCTTCCATCTTCTGTAGTAACTAAGGCAACAGTCCAAGCATTTTCATCATTTCTATAAATAATTTTTTCTACTAAACCGTCAATTTTTATCATGATTTCACCTATGAATATTGTATCTTATTTTTATTAAAATTTTTACTTTTAATAAATTTTGTTTGTATTAAAAAAAAACTTGTGATATTATACTTGAAGTTAATACCTTATTGAGAGTGGTGGAGTGAATGGGCACGATGAAACCCGGCAACCTGTAAGTGGTGCTAAATCCCACGGATAATTCCGGAAGATAAGGACAGCCTTAAACTTTCGGTTTAAGGTTTTTTTATTTTAGGTATTAATTTTTATAGAATATATCGGAGGAAACAAATGAAAAAATGGTTATTTACATCGGAGTCCGTTACAGAAGGACATCCGGACAAGGTTTGCGATCAAATTTCAGATGCAATTCTTGATGCCATAATTAGTGAAGACCCGCAGGCAAGGGTTGCTTGTGAAACAATGGCATCAACAGGTATGGTAGTTATTACGGGAGAAATTTCCACAGAAACTTATGTTGATTTTACACAAATTGTAAGAGATACAGTTCGCGAGATAGGATATGACAGAGCAAAATACGGTTTTGATGCTGACACCTGCGCAGTCTTATGTGCAGTTAAAGAACAATCTCAAGATATTGCCATGGGAGTTGACAGATTTAAAGAAGGAGCAAAAGATTTTGACGAGCTTGGAGCAGGGGACCAAGGAATTATGTTTGGCTATGCTTGCAAAGAGACAAAGGAACTTATGCCCCTGCCTATAAGTCTTGCTCATAAGCTTGCAAGAAAACTTACTGATGTTAGAAAAAGTGGTAAATTAGATTATTTAAGACCAGATGGAAAGACTCAAGTTACTGTGGAATATCACGATAATGAGCCTGTAAGAATAGAAAATATTGTTATTTCCACTCAACACTCACCGGAAGTTTCAAATGAAAAGATAAAAGAAGACTTAATAAAATATGTAATTGATGAAATTGTTCCAAAAGATCTTTTAGATGAAAATACAAAGTATTTTGTAAATCCTACAGGAAGATTTGTTGTTGGAGGTCCTATGGGTGATGCGGGACTTACTGGAAGAAAAATAATTGTGGATACTTACGGTGGATACGCTCGTCATGGCGGCGGTGCTTTCAGCGGAAAAGATCCTACAAAAGTTGATAGATCTGCTTGTTATTATGCAAGATATATTGCAAAAAATATTGTTGCAGCAGGACTTGCAGATAGATGTGAAATTGGACTTGCTTACGCTATAGGCCTTGCAAGACCTACTTCAATTTATGTGGAAACTTTCGGAACTGGAAAACTTTCCGACAATGAAATTGAAGAAATTATTAAAAAGCATTTTGATCCAAGACCTGCAGCTATAATTAAAAACTTGGATCTTTTAAGACCTATCTACAAACAAGTTGCTTCTTATGGACATTTTGGTAGAGATGATTTGGATTTAACTTGGGAAAAGACTGATAAGGTTGATGAACTTAAAAAATATTTAAAATAAAAAAAAGAAAAACCGACTTTTTATAGTCGGTTTTTCTTTAAGGAAAGTAAAAAAATAAAAAATAAGAAAAATACAAAAGGATAATTTCTTTTACACATATATAATAACACAAATAAAATTAAATTGAAATAATAAAAAAATTAAAAAGGTGATGAGATTATATTTTCTCATCACCTTTTTTGTACAGTGTGTAAATTTATGTTTATTAAAATAAATTACTTAATTTTAATATGGTGCAAAGGATTGATCGCTCCACCATTCACGTTTTAACATTTCATATTGTTCTTTTAATTGACCAAGTTGGAAATTTTCCCAATAAGCAAGCTCTTTGTAAAGTTTTTTTGCATCTTCAATAGCTGATTTTTCGCTTGCTTTTTCATAGAATTCTATGTTGTTTCTCTTAATGGTCATACCCAAATTGAAAATTGAAAGAGCCATTGGAGTTCTTTCTGCTTTGATTTTTGACCATTCTTCTTCTTTTTGAGTTTCAAAAGCTGATTTAATTTTATCAAAAATACCTGCTTCGTGTTTTTCAATTTGATCTTTAAGTCTCATTAAATATTCAACATGTTCATCTGCTTGATGAGCAAGAGATTCAAAAATCTTAGCTGTTTCTTGTCCACTAAATTGTGAAGCACTTACTTTAAAGTAGTTAATACCTTCAATTTCATTTAATAGAGCTTGTTTTACAATATTAAGTTCACTGGAGAATATTTTTTCTTCGTCTTCTTTATCCATTTTTCTGATGTCATTAATGTAACTGATTTCTTGTGGATTTTCTCCGCCTCTTAAGCTGTAGTTTTGTTCAGGAGTTCTGTTTACTTTTCCTTCTAAGTTACTTGCTTGAGGACTGCCAACAGCATTTTGACCTTCGCCTATTGCTTTTTCGTTTATAGGAATTAATTTCTTTTTCTTATCTCCGTAAACTTTAGTGAAAGCTGCTATAATTGAATCTTTTTCAACAAGGCCAGTAACTTTTAAGTATGCACCAAGCATAACCATGTTGGCAACTCTTGGATTACCTATTTGTCCTGCAATATCATTTACAGGAATTTTATAAATGTTTATATCTTTTCTTGTAGGTTCAGATTGAACTAAGGAAGAATTTAATAAAAGATTTCCACCTGGTTTAACATGGGATTCAAAAAGTTCAAGTGATGGTTCGTTCATTACTACTACATCATCTGCAACTGCTATAATAGGGCTTCCAACAGGGTCAGTTGAAACAACAACTGAACAGTTTGCAGCACCCCCACGCATTTCAGGGCCATAAGAAGGGTACCATGATACGTGTTTACCTTCAAGCATGCCGGCATAAGAAATAAGTTGTCCCATTGCCATAACACCTTGACCACCAAAACCTGCCATTACAATTTTTCTTGTAGTCATATTATTCACCCCTTCTAAAGTTTCCAAGAGGATAATAAGGAATCATATTATCTCTTAACCATTGAAGTGCATCTACAGCTGGAAGTCCCCAGTTAGTAGGACAAGTTGAAAGAACTTCTACAATACCAAATCCTTTTCCGTCAAGTTGACATTGGAAACATTCCTTAATAGCTTTTTTAGCTTTTCTAATATTTGCAGGTGTATCAACAGATACTCTTTCTACAAATTTTGCACCGTCAATTGTTGCAAGCATTTCTGCCATTCTTATAGGCTTACCTGACCAAGCTTCATCTCTACCATAAGGAGAAGTTGTTGTTACTTGTCCTATTAAAGTTGTAGGAGCCATTTGACCTCCGGTCATACCATAAATAGCATTGTTTACAAATATTGTTGAAATTTTTTCTCCTCTATGAGCAACGTGAACTATTTCTGCAGTACCGATTGATGCTAAGTCTCCATCACCTTGGTAAGTAAATACAAATTTATCTGGATGAACTCTTTTAACACCTGTTGCTACAGCAGGAGCTCTACCGTGAGCTGCTTCATACATATCACAGTTAAAGTACTTGTATGCAAGTACGGAACATCCAACAGGACAAACTCCTATTGCTTTATCAAGTAAGTTCATTTCAACTAAACATTCAGCAACAAGTTTATGGATAATTCCGTGAGTGCAACCGGGGCAATAGTGCAATGGTTCATCGGTTAAACCTTCTGAATATGCGTACATACATTTTTCATTTTCATTTAAAACCGGTTTTTTCATTTTCTTTCCTCCAAAATCTTAAGTGCTGCTTCATAAACTTCTTCAGCAGAAGGAATCATTCCTCCAAGTCTGCAGAAGAAATGAATATTTTGTCTTCCTTGAGTTCCAATTTTAACATCGTCTGTCATTTGTCCGTGATTCATTTCTACAACAAGAATGTCTTTACAAGATTCAGGTATTTTTTTGTATGAATCATAGGGGAAAGGCCAGCAAGTAATAGGTCTTATAATACCAACCTTATATCCTTTTTCCTCAAGCATAGTCATAGCAGTTTTGCAAACTCTTGCACTTGTTCCATAAGCGGAGAATAATAGGTCTAAATCTTTATCAAGACCAATTTCTTCAACTCTTACTTCATTTTCTTCGATTGTTTTATATTTTGCCATTAAATCTAAACTATGTTCTTCCATTTCTTCTGGAGAAAGATAGATAGAGTTAATAATATTTCTTTCTTTTCTTGTTCCTTGACCAGTTGCAGCCCAAGGTTTATCAGGAATATTTTCTACTCCAGATTCTTTAAACTCAACAGGTTCCATCATTTGACCTAAAACTCCGTCTCCCATAAGAACAACTGGGTTACGATATTTATCAGCAAGATCAAATCCTAAAATTACAAGGTCAACCATTTCTTGAACAGTTGAAGGAGCAAGGACTATTGTTCTGTAGTCACCGTTTCCGCCACCTCTTGTAGATTGGAAATAATCAGTTTGTGATGGTTGAATAGAACCAAGGCCTGGGCCACCTCTCATCATGTTTACAACTAAACATGGAAGCTCAGCGCCTGCCATATAAGAAATACCTTCTTGTTTTAAAGAGATTCCTGGAGAAGAAGAAGATGTCATAACTCTTGCTCCTGCACCTGATGCACCATAAAGCATATTAATTGCAGCTACTTCTGATTCTGCTTGTAAAAAGCAACCGTCAATTTTTGGAAGCTCTCTTGATAAATATTCGGGAATTTCTGATTGCGGTGTAATCGGATAACCGAAGAAATATTTACATCCTGCTTTAATTGCAGCTGCACCTACCGCTTCATTTCCCTTCATCAATACTTTTGTCATTTTTACACCCCTTATCCGATTTTAATAACACTAATTACTGAATCCGGACAAGTTATAGCACAATTACAGCATGCTATACAATCTTCCGGACGAGCAGCGGTTGCAGGGCTATAGCCCTTTTGATTAATTTTGTGTGGATTGATTTCAATTACATTTTTAGGACATGCCGTTACGCAAAGACCGCATCCTTTGCATCTGACTTCATTGAATTCCACTCTACCTTTTGCCATTTTTTTCCTCCTCATATCATCCAATTGTCTCTGAAATAGAGTTTTATTGGAAAGATTTCATTTTTTATAGAGCCTTCTTCAGCAAGCTTTTTAGCAACATCACTTAGAGCCACTGTGTAAACAACAGGAAGATTAAGAAGTTTTCCAACTTCCTCGACAATTTCCTGACCGTAATAAATATCATCTACACTGGTGTCTTTAAGCATATGAGTTGTGTTTATAAGACCTGTCACTTTTGTTTGTGAATGGGCCTCAGTGCTTTTAATAAAAGCTACAATGTCCGCAACATCTTTTGTTTCAGGCCTGTTCCTGTTTATAACAAAATAATGATCATAGCCTTTATCAGCGAGCAAATCTCTGTATCTGCCCAAAGAAAGGGAACCTTTAGGATTTCCTCCTATATCAAGAACAGCTTGATAATCGTCATTTTCAAGGGGCATTAATATTTGAGGGTCTATTGCAGGTATATCAAGAGTTTGTGCTTTTTTCATAGAAGAACCTAAAATTGTAATTCCATGGTCTTCAAAAAAATCAATTTTTTCTCTTAACCTGAAATACATGTTTATAGTGTCCAAATCTATGGCTGCAACCTTTGGAAAATATTTTCTTAAGAATAATGCATAGTTAATAGCAAACTCCGTCTTACCGCTTCCAAAGTGACCGGTGATTAACTTTATACGATGTCCCTTAGGCCTTATCTCTTCCATTACAATTCACCTCAAATCTACAAAAATTTTAGTGCGAAATTAAGTACTATTATGAAAAAATAATAAAAATCCATTCATAATAAAATTGTTTATAATTTTATGTTCAAAAAGTGGTATGACAACTTTCTTGTATTTTTAGCCACTTCGCACATATTTATTGTAAGTCAAATTAAAAATTTTAACAAGTATTTTTTAATTTGAAAAAAATTTGATAAGTTTGTTATTATTTAAAAAATATCAATATAAAGAATTCTTCCATTATGAAAAAAACGGATTTTTCTATAATTATCTTTAAGAAAAAAATTTATAAAAAAATTATTTTAAAATAAAAATTTAAAATAAAATAAAAATAAAAAGTTGAAAACGATTTTTATAAAAGAATTTTAAAGGCAAAAGTTTATTTTAGGGTATAAATATAATAAATAGCTTTATGCTTTTAAAATTATAAAATTTTTAAACTTAGGAGGATTTTATGTTAAAAGAATTAATTAATGAAAGACGTTCTATTAGAAAATATGAAGAAAAAAAAGTTGATCATGAAAAAATAGAAGAAATTTTATCCTATGCAGTTTTGGGACCGGTTTATGGCGGAACCAGAAATGTGGAATTTATTTTAGTTGAAGATAAGGAAAAATTAGAAGAATTATCTCAAATGCAAAAATTTGGCACCCTTTATATAAAAGATTTGCCGGCTCTTGTAATTATTTTAAATCAAGATTCTAAGTATTGGATTGAAGAAGCAAGTATAGCAGCTGCATATTTACAACTTTTAGCTCAAGAAGAGGGTTTAAATACTTCTTTTATAGATGTTAGAGATGGAAAAACAAAAGATGGAGAAGATTACCAAGAATATTTTAGAAAGATGTTTAATATACCTAAGGATAAAAATATTTTGGCAATGATTCCTATAGGTTATGGACATGAAAAAGTAAGAAAAAGAGAAGCAGTTGACATAAAATCAAAGCTTCATTATGAAAAATATTAAAATTTGTTGAAAAATTAACTTTAAGGTGTTAATATAAAAGAGGTTTAGGAAACTAAACCTCAATCATCTTTTTTCTTTCCAGCTATACATAAAAGAGACGCATTATGCGTCTCTTTTATTTTTTATCTATTTTTTTAAAATTCTTTTTCTTCTACTTTTTCTTTTTCAACTTTTAAAAACATTATAAAGCCTATGACAAACATAAAGGCAAGACCTAAGATTGCATAGTGCTGATTGTTTGTAATTTGAGTTATTACTGAAACCATAAGGCTGCCTAAAATTGAAGCCCCTTTTCCGAAAACATCATAAATTCCAAAATATTCACTGCTTTTTTCCGGTGGAATAATTTTTGCAAAGTAAGATCTGGAAAGGGCTTGTATTGCACCTTGAAACATTCCTACGCCCAAAGCAAGGATCCAAAACTTAGTAAGACTGTCTAAAGTTACTGCATAAAAAGCAATTATTCCGTAACATATTATGCAAATTTTTATAAGCCCTTCCACTGGTCTTGTTTTTGAAATAACACCAAAAAATATTGCGCAGGGAAAGGCGACTAATTGAGTTACTAAAAGGGCAAGGATAAGGCCTTGGGAAGAAAGACCCAAGCTTTTTCCGTAAGCTGTTGCCATATTTATTATTGTATAAACTCCGTCAATGTAAAATAAAAATGCCAAAAGAAAATAAAAGACTTTTTTATCATTTTTTATTTCTTTAAAAGTATTTAAAAGATGTTTAAATACTTGAGAACTTTTTAATTTTATAGGACTTACATAAATTTGCTCATATCTTTTTAAAAGGGGTAGAGTCCATAAAAGCCACCAAAGAGCATTTATAAAAAATACTAAGTTCATGGAAAGACTTTGTGAAAGCCCAAAACTTGTTCCCTTAAGACCTATAAATATACTTATAACAAAGGGGAGGCAGGAACCTATATAACCCCAGGCGTAACCCTGTGAAGAAACATTGTCCATCCTCTCTTCTTCTGTAACATCTATTAACATGGAATCGTAAAAGACTAAAGAACCATTAAAGGCAACTTTTGCAATTACAACCTGAATTAAAAACATAAACCAATTTATGGCAAAGGGCAGGCCTGCACAGGAAAGGACTCCTATAAAAACAAACAATTTAAAAAGATTTTTCTTTTGTTTGTTGGAATCAGCCAAGGCTCCTAAGATTGGTCCTAAAAAAGCCATTATAAGAGTTGATGCTGTAATAGCGTAGCCCCAATAGGCAAGATAAGTTGTATCTTTTAAAGACTTCCCCGCCAAGTTATTAAAGAATATGGGTACTATTGTTGTAAAAAGCATAATAAAAGCTGAATTTCCAACGTCATAGTAGATCCAAGATTTTTCAAGTTTATTTAATTTATTCAAGGTTTACTCCTTCATAATTTTTATAAAATATGGGATTAATTTCTCCGCCATCATAAATATAGTCTAAGGCTGAATTAAAAATATCCTTAAAGTTTTCAAGGGCAAGGTCATAAGCTTTAAGCAAAACTTTGTTACTTTTTTCAGCTTGGGGGTGCTCCTCTTGCTTTATAAGTTGACCACCATATTCATTTAGTTTTAAAATTTTAAGAACACTTAAAATAAAAGTTTCTTTAAGTTTACCTGCTGGATTAAATAATTTTTTATATTTGTTAAAACCTAAGATAGAATTATAAATATCTTTAAGTTTAAGACCATAGGGCTCATAAATTGGTAAAATTTTAGGAGCCTTTCCAGGACTTGGAATAAGAGATTGCATTTTAAACTTAAAAGGATTAAGTCCGTCTTTAAGCATGAGAAATCTATCAAATTCAGATTCAATTTCCATGTGAGAATAGCTTATATTTATAAGTTCATCTACATAGGGATGAATTGTAACATCCAAAATAAAGTGAGCTATTGTTCCTAAATAGTAAAAAAATTCAGGACCTTTTTGATCTATAGCTTTAATTCTTTCTTTTGTAGTGTCAAGATATTCAATAAAGGGTCTTGAATGAATGTAAGATCCAGGATTATTCCCTTTAATTTTTAAATTTAAATTAAAAAAGAAAAGATCAGGTCCCTGAGAACCAAATAAAAACATCTGTCTTTCTTCAGCGCTGGAAACTTTAAAGTCTATAGAATTAATAACAGTTTTAGCAAATTTGTTATGTGCATAAATTGAAGCCATAAAATCCTCCTTATATAAATTTTATCACAAGGGAGATTTATTAGATATAATATAGATGAGGTAATAATGAAAAAATATATTAATGAAGCTGTAAAAAAAGTGTCAAGAAATATTTCTTTTTCAACTCCAGGTCATAAGGGAATTTTCTCTTTGCCCAGCCAAGTTGAATTTGATGTAACAGAGACTATAGGAACTGACAATCTTCTTCACCCTCAAGATGTAATTTTAAAATCTATGGAAAACTTAAAAAGAATATATGGAAGCAAAAAAAGCTACTATTTAACAGGAGGCTCTACAATTTCAAACCATATAGCTTTAAAAAGTATTACAAAAGAGGGAGATAGGGTATTAATAGAAAGAAATGCCCATAGGTCAATTTTAAATGGATGTATTTTAAATAAACTTAAAACGGAATTTATGTATCCTTCCTATGATAAAAAAACAAAACTTTTTTTGCCTTTAAGTCCACAAATAATAGAAAGTTATTTAAAAAAATATAAGGATATAAAACTTGTGATCTTAACCAGTCCAACTTATTATGGGATGGTTTTAAACATAAGAGAAATTGCGGAAGTTGTTCATAAATATGGAGCATATCTTTTTGTTGATGAGGCCCACGGATCACACCTTAACTTTTTAGATAAAAATTTAAGTGCCTTATCAGGGGGAGCAGATATAATAGTTCAATCTCCCCACAAAACCCTACCCTGTTTAACGGGTTCATCCTTTATTCATGTGGGAAGCTCTAAAGTTAACATAGAAAGACTTGAAAAAGTGATTTCCATGATAAGTTCCACTTCGCCATCATATTTAATGTTGCTTTCTATGGAAAGAGCTCTTGAATATATGGAAGAAGAAGGAAGAGAAAACTTAAAAAATGTTTTAAACTTAATAAAAGAACTTAAAAATGATTTAAAAGATAAATATTTTTTCTATGAAAGTGATTTTCACGACCCTACAAAACTTTTATTTGCCAAGGAAAATGTCAGTGGAAGCCAAATTTTAAGAGAACTTTTTAAAAAGAACATAAGACTTGAAATGGCAGATATAAATTACGCTCTTGCTTTAGTGGGACCGGTAGATAGTGAAAAAACTCTTGTACCTTTAAAAAAAGCTATGAGAGAAATTAATTTAAAAGAAGAAAATTTTAAAGATCTTTATAGACAAGTTTTGCCGGAAAAAATTATGGAGATGTATGAGACCTTTGAAAGAGAAAGCCAATTTATAAATTATACAGAGGCGGCTGGAAGGATAAGTGCAGATACTATTTGCCCCTATCCACCGGGAAGCCCCATAATAGTTCCAGGAGAACTTATTGATCAAGATGTTATAGATACTATAGGAACTTATTTAAAAGCCGAAATAGAAGTAACAGGTATAAATAAAAATCTTATTGAGGTGATAAAATGACATTTGAAGAAAATATTTCCAAAGAAAATGAAAACTTAGAAAATTTCAATGAAGAAAGAAAAAATGAAAGTGGGGTTGATCTTTCTAGAATTGATGAAGTTATGGAAATTTTAGAAGAACTTTTAGATGAAATACCAGACCAATATTTAAATAATTTAAACGGTGGGGTAATATTAGAAGAAGAGGTCAATTATCACCCGGAAGGAAATGATTTAATTGTCCTTGGTTCTTATAAGATAGATAATTTAGGAAGGCAAATAGTAATTTATTACGGTTCTTTTATGAAACTGTATTTTTATTTAGATAGAGAAAGTTTAAAAGAAAGACTGAGAGAAACTTTAAGACATGAGCTTAGACATCATCTTGAGTTTTTAGCGGGAAACAATGATCTTGTTATAGAAGATGAAAATTTTATAGAAAATTATAAAAAGGGAAGAGATGTTGAATGAAAAAAATAGCCGGATTATTTTTTAAAGGTCTGGGAAAAATTATAGATTATATATTCAGATTTTTTATAGGGATAGTGGAACTTTTAATAGATTTTTTTACAACTGCAAAAAGGGCAATTGGAGCTCTTTTCGCCTTTAGTGGATGTTTTATATTTTTCCTTATATTAAATCCTTTTTTTGCCTATGCTTTTTTTAATAAGTATAGGGGCCTTACTAGTTTTATAATATTGGCTTTCGTCTTTCCTTTTATAGGAACTATAAGTGTAAGCTATTTAAAGTATATTCACTATGTTTTAACTGAGTATTTTTTTGATTTAAGTGACTACTATCTTTTAGGAAGAAAGAAAAGCTATTCAAACCTTGGAGGCTACGGTGAAAAATATAGGGAAGAGCAAGAAAAAATAAGAGAGGAAAAAGAAAGACAAAGGCGGGAAGAAGAAAAGAAAAGATTTGAAGAGTCTTTCGGAAGAGGCTTCGGAGGAACTTATTGGACTTTTGGAGATGATATAAACTTTGAAGATCTATTTGGAGATCAAGGCTACTTCGGAGGCTTTAATCAAGGTCAATATCAAAGTGGCTCTTACAATCAGGACTATAATCAAAATTACAGGGGTCCATACACAAATTATGGGACAAGTTTTAAAAATCAATATGAAGAAGCTTGCAGGACCTTGGGAATAGAACCAACCTATGATAAATATGAAATAAAACTTGCCTTTAGAAAGGCTGCAAAAAAATACCATCCCGACATAAATAAGGAAGCGGGAGCAAAGGAAATGTTTCAAAAAGTTAATAATGCTTATGAATTTTTAAATGAAGAAAATATTGAAAGGTATAGGAGGTTAAAAGAACAATGAAAGATTTTGTATTTAATGTAGACACAAAAATTATTTTTGGAGAAAACCAACTAAGTGAACTTGGAAAGGAAATTAAAAAATACGGAAAAAAAGTTTTACTATGCTACGGAGGCGGAAGCATTAAGAAAAACGGAATCTATGATGACATAACAGGAGAACTTAAAAAAGACGGGATAGAATATGTAGAACTTAGCGGCATAGAACCTAATCCAAGAGTTGACTCTGCAAGAGAAGGACTTAAAATAGCAAGGGAAAATAAGGTTGACTTCATCCTTGCCGTAGGAGGAGGATCAGTAGTAGACTTGGCAAAATTAATAAGTGGAGCCTATTATTTAGACGTGGATCCTTGGCAAGTAGTCCTTGACTCATCAAAAATAGAAAAAGCTCTTCCTATAGGAGTTGTTCTTACTATAGCTGCAACGGGAACGGAAATGGATCCATTCTCAGTAATAACAAATTTGGAAACAAAGGAAAAATTATCTTTTGCCAGTGATTTAGTTTTACCGGTATTTTCTTTCATGAATCCTAAATATACCTTTACAGTTCCTGAAAAACATACAGTAGCAGGAGTTTGTGACATAATGAGCCACACTATGGAAAATTATTTCAGTTTAGGAGATGGCTGCTATTTCCAAAACAAATTATCTGAAGGACTTTTGAAAACCTGTATAAAATATGGTCCTATATTAAAAAAAGATCCTAAAAATTACGAAGCCAGAGCAAATATTATGTGGGCATCAACTTGGGCAATAAATGGACTTCTTGACAGTGGAAAGTCAACAAGTTGGTCAGTTCATCCTATGGAACATGAATTAAGCGCATTTTTTGATATAACTCACGGAACAGGACTTGCAATTCTTACACCCAGATGGTTGGAACATTGCTTAGATGAAGAAAGACAAGAAACAATAGGAAACTTTGCAAGAAATGTCTTTGATGTAAAAGAAGAAGATGATCTTAAAGCCGCTAAAGAAGGAATAAAAAAACTTTATGAATTTTTTGAGAACTTGGGAGTTCCTATGAGCCTTAGACAAGTGGGAATAGAAGAAGATAAATTAAAAGAAATGGCGGACCTTGCTGTAGAACATGCAGGAGGAAAAATAAAAGGCTTTAAAACCCTTTATGGTGAGGACGTTTATCAAATTTATAAGGCTTCATTTTAATAATAAAGGAGTTAACTATGGCTAATGATTGCTATTTTGAAGGAAAAATTTTAGGAAAAAAAGAAGAAGTAGAGGAAGTATTTAAGTATTTCACAGAAGCTTATAATTACAATTTCTTAAATGATAAAGAAAAAGCCCCTGATTTTATAGAACCTAAGGGACCTCATTTTTGGAGAATACATGACTTTAAAACCGTGAGCCAAGGGGAAAATGAAAGGGGAGAATTTTTTATTACTTTTTGTGGAATCTGTGCTTGGTCTTTATTTGCCAGCCTTTTACATGAAGGCTATAAAAAATCTTGGGATGAATACAAAGATAAAGTTTGGTTTAAAGGAACCTGTCTTGAAGAAGTTCATGAAAAATTTCCTCATTTAAAAATGGAATTTTTCTCAGAAGAGCCGGGAATGAATATATCAGAGCATATTTTAATTGAGGGAGATTCTTTTATAAAAGAATCTGAAGATTTTAAAATTGTCAATTATGAAAGCGTAGAAGAAGCAAAAGAAGATGGAATGGAAATAAGTGAAGACATGGTAGAAGAAGACATTTATGTAAGGCTTCCATCCTGGTATAAATCTGAAGATAATGGGCTTTCATACTCCCATTCGTGGAACATATAAAAAATAATATGCTTTAAAAGCCCTATAAAAAGGGCTTTTATTAATATTGAAATCTTTTAGCAAATGTGATAAATACTATAAAACTTACTAAGAGAGCCAAAAAATATTTTAAAAGGGAGGACGTACATGGATTATATATTTATGAATAAAAATGTGCCTGTTTTGGAGTTTTCAATGATAGAAGGTCATGTTTTAAAAATCAATAAGCTTTTAAACCCGGAATACCTTCCTTTTTCTTTAGCTATTAACAAGAAAAGAGAAAAAATAGCAAAATCAGATCTTGAAAAATTTTTCAGGTGGAGAGCCATTCCAGACACCAGGCAAAATTTGGATGAAATCTTAAGGGCAAGTAAGGTAAAAACTCCATATGACTTAAACTTTAAATATTACGGTCTTTCCCTATCAGACCAATATTGGATTAAAGAAAAGAAAGAAGAAGTATTTTGGAAGGATATTAATTTTTTTACAAATGATTTTTCCGATGATTTGGGACAATTAATGGTTGGCAAAGAAGTTAAAAACATATCCTTAAAAACCCCAGACAACACAACGGACGGCTGGTTGAAAAAATCATGGACAAATATAGAAGGTAAAAGAGTCCTTATAAAGGGCGGATCCAAACCATATATGCAGGAACCCTTTAATGAAAAAATAGCTTATGAAATAGGAAAGAGTCTTGGTCTTAACCATATAAGATATGATCTGAAAAAAATAGGAAAAGAATATTTTTCCCTATGTGAAAATTTTATAGATGAAAACACAGAACTTATTACAGCAAACTCCTTCTTAGCTCCCTTTAAAAAGCCCAACCATATATCCTACTATGAATTTATCATAGAAAAGATGGAAGAAGTGGGGGTAAAAGAAGCAAGACGAAAAATGGATGAACTTATGTATTTAGACTATGTGATTTACAACGAAGACAGGCACTATAATAATTTTGGATTAATAAGGGATGTAAACACTCTAAGAATTATAGATCTTGCCCCTATATATGACTCGGGAACAAGTCTTTTTTATGATACTTCTACTAAACTTATAAAATATGCAAACCCAAAAACAAAACCATTTTTTGAAGATAGGATAAAACAGAGAAAGTTAATAAGAGAAGAAAACATTCCTAAAACAAATAGGGATGAGATTTATAAAATAATAATAGATGTTTTTTCAGAAAATGAAGAAGTAGAAGAATTTTTTAAAGATAGAAAAGAAGAAATAGCAAAAAGAATAAGCGAAAGACTTTAAGTCGGGTAAAGCCCGGCTTTTTAATTATAAGAATTTGTATTTAATATTTAGTCTATATATTTTTATTTTTGAATTAAAATTTATTTTAAAAATTTTTACAAATATTTTTTTACGCTTTACGTAGAGCATTTTAAAATTTATTTTTTATGCTTTACGTGAAGCATTTTTATTTTTATTTTATTTTAAAATTTTTTCAACATATCTTTTTTCCATATTTTTTCTTTTTCATTTTTTTATTTTATTTCCAATTATTCATTTGCGGGGGTTTACTTTTGCGAAACATATTTACCATAAATTTATTCGTGGGCTTTTGTGGGCTGTAGGGATCGGTTTACCGGTCCGCGTGTATAATGTGAGAGAAAAAAATAAATATTTGATTTAAATTTTTTTATAAAAATTTTTTATGCTCTAGGTAAAGCATTTTTATTTATTTTTTATTTTTATGAAAAAAATTTTATTTTTCTCTTGCTTTTTTATGAGAGATTTTATATAATTTCAAAGCTAAATAAAAACACTGGCTATTTTTAAGGCTTTTTTAAAGTTTTTTCTTATTAATCCTTGATTTTAGCTTATTTTTTGTGTATAATATTTAAGCGTTTGAAATAAAACTTAATGCGATGAAGTCGTAGGTTGCTTGAATTCTTGCGGGAAAAAGAGAATTATAAGGTAATTACGACGGAGAAGTCCAAAATAATTTGGGCAGGGTTATTTTTTCCAAACACTTCGGACACACCGGGGTGCGTTTATCTATAACCCCACTCGCGAATACGAGGAGGTAAAAATGTCAAGTAATAGCAAACAAAAAATCAGAATCAGACTTAAGGCTTATGATCATGAACTTCTTGATAATTCTGCAAAGAGAATTGTTGAAGCTTCTAAAGCTACAGGTGCTGTTGTTTCAGGACCTATTCCACTTCCAACTGAAAAGGAAGTTGTTACAATTTTAAGAGCTGTTCATAAGTATAAGGATTCCAGAGAACAATTTGAGCAAAGAACTCATAAAAGACTTATCGACATTATTGGTCCTAACCAAAAGACTGTTGATGCTCTTATGAAGTTAAATTTGCCTGCCGGTGTTGATATTGAAATTAAGCTGTAATAATTGTTCTTTATATGATTACATTTGTAATCCGCTGTAAATTTTAGGAGGTGTAGAAATTTGAAATTTCTAATTGGCCGTAAAATCGGCATGACTCAACTTTTTGACGAAGATGGTACAGTTACTCCTGTAACGGTTATTGAAGCTGAACCCAATAAAGTCGTTCAAAAGAAAACTGTTGAAACTGATGGTTATAACGGTGTTCAAATTGCTGCAGGCAAGGTGAAAGAAAAGAATGTTAACAAACCTTTAAAGGGTCACTTTGATAAGGCGAATGTTGAGTATAAAAGATATTTAAATGAATTTAGAACTGATGATGTAGATTCTTACAATGTCGGTGATGAAATGAAGGTTGACTTGTTCGCTAAGGGCGAATTTGTTGATATTACCGGAACTTCAAAGGGTAAGGGAACTCAAGGGGTTGTTACTCGTCACGGCTTCGGACGTGGACGTGAAACTCACGGTTCAAAATTCCACAGAATGCCCGGTGGTATGGGTGCTGCATCTTACCCAGGAAAGGTTTTTAAAAACCATAGAATGGCAGGAAAGACTGGTAATGAACGTGTTACTGTTCAACACCTTTTAGTTGTAAGAGTTGATGTAGATAAAAACTTAATTTTTGTTAAGGGTGCTGTTCCAGGACCTAAGAAGGGCAAAGTTATAGTTAAGTCTACGGTTAAGTCCGGTAAGTAAGGAGGATTGTCATGACAAAAATTAATGTTGTTAATATGGAAGGAAATCCTGTTGAAGAAATCGAACTTAATAGTAATATTTTTGATGTTGAAATAAATGAGCATGTTGTCTATCTTGTTGTTAAAAATATTTTAGCTAACAAAAGACAAGGAACTCATTCTGCTAAAACTCGTGCTGAAGTACGTGGAGGTGGAAGAAAGCCTTGGAGACAAAAGGGAACAGGTCGTGCTCGTCAAGGTAGTATAAGATCTCCTCAATGGAGAGGCGGCGGTATTGTTTTTGCAAAGAAACCGAGAGATTATTCTTACACTACTCCGAAAAAAGTTAGAAGACTTGCTCTTAAATCCGTGCTTACTTCAAAGGTTCAAGATGGTGAACTTATTGTCGTTGACGATATTAAGATGGATTCTATTAAGACTAAGGACTTCGCTAATTTCCTTAAAAATGTGAAAGCAAACAAAAAAACTTATCTTGTTACTGATGAACATAATAAGAATGTTTACCTTTCAGCAAGAAATGTTGAGGGTGTTAATGTAGCTGAAGCAAGATTTATAAATGTTTATGATATTTTAAATTCTGATTCACTTATTATTTCTAAGGCTGCACTTAACACAATTAGTGAGGTGTTTAACTGATGAATAAATTTGATGTTATTATAAAGCCGCTTGTTACTGAAAAGAGTATGGCGGAAATGGAAAACAACAAGTACACTTTTCAGGTTGCTAAAAATGCTACTAAGCCTGAAATTAAAAGTGCTGTTGAAGAAATTTTCAACGTAAAGGTTGAAAAAGTTACTACTATGAATGTTCGTGGCAAAAAGAAAAGACAAGGTGCTACTTTCGGATTTACACCTTCTTGGAAAAAAGCCATTGTTAAATTAAAAGAAGGTTCAAATACTATTGAATTCTTCGATAGCATTCAATGAGAAGGAGGTAAATAATGGCAATTAGAGGATACAAACCGACCTCTCCGGCACGCAGACAAATGACTGTTGCCACTTTTGAAGAGGTTACTAAAAAGACTCCTGAAAAGTCACTTACTGTAAATCTCAAAACTACTGCAGGAAGAAACGCCCGTGGAAAGATTACTTCAAGACATAGAGGCGGCGGAGTAAAAAGAAGATACAGAATTATAGATTTTAAAAGAAATAAGGATAATATTCCTGCTAAGGTTGCAGCTATTGAATATGATCCTTACAGAACAAGTTATATAGCTCTACTACATTATGTTGACGGTGAAAAAAGATATATCTTGGCACCTAACGGCTTAAAGGTAGGAGATATTGTTGAAAGTGGAAGCGAAGCTGATATTAAAATCGGAAACGCTTTAAGACTTAAAGACATTCCTGTTGGTACAACAGTTCACAATGTTGAATTGTTACCAGGTAAAGGCGGTCAAATTGCAAGAAGTGCAGGTTCTGAAGTTCAACTTATGGCTAAGGAAGGCAAATATGCAACTTTAAGACTTCCTTCAACTGAAATGAGACTTGTACCAATTGATTGTAAGGCTACAATAGGACAAGTTGGAAATATTTCACACGAACTTATAACTTTAGGTAAGGCTGGAAAAAGCAGATATCTTGGAAAAAGACCTCATGTAAGAGGTTCTGCAATGAACCCTGTTGATCACCCTCATGGTGGTGGTGAAGGTAGAGCTCCTGTAGGTAGACCTTCTCCTATGACTCCTTGGGGCAAGAAAGCTATGGGTCTTAAGACAAGAAAGAAAAATAAAAAGTCTAACCAGTTAATTATAAGAAGAAGAACTAAGTAAGGGGGATTAAAATGAGTAGATCAGTAAAAAAAGGACCTTTCGCTGATGAACATCTTCTTAAAAAAGTTGATGCTCTTAACGAAAAAAATGAAAAGCAAGTTATAAAGACATGGTCACGTCGCTCAACAATTTTCCCTGAGATGGTATCACACACTATTGCTGTGCACGACGGAAGAAAACATGTTCCGATTTATATTACGGAAGATATGGTTGGTCACAAACTTGGAGAGTTTGTTCCGACGAGAACTTTTAGAGGACACGCCGGTAAAAGTGAAAAAACTACCGGTGTTAAATAATAAGGAGGGGTTCAAATGGAAGCAAGAGCAATTGCTAAATATATAAGAATTTCACCTCTCAAAATACATTTTATATGTGATGAGATTCGTGGAAAGTCAGTAAAAGAAGCCCTTTCTATTCTTGAATTTACACCTAAGCGTGGTGCTAAAGAATTATTAAAGGTGCTAAAATCTGCCATAGCCAATGCAGAAAACAATCTTAGTTTAGATGCTGATAATCTTTATGTTAAAGAAGCTTACGCCAATGATGGACCTACAATGAAAAGATTCCATCCTAAGGCTAAAGGTATGGCTTATCCAATTTTAAAAAGATCAAGTCATATTGGCGTAGTTGTAGCAGAAAGAGAATAAGGGGGTATACAATGGGTCAAAAAGTTAACCCGCATGGTCTTCGTGTTGGCATCATTAAGGACTGGGATTCTAAATGGTATGCTAATAAGAAAGATTTTGCCGAATTATTAGTTGAAGATAATAAAATTCGTAAGTTTATTAAAAATAAATTGTATGCAGCCGGTATTTCAAAAATCGAAATTGAAAGAGCGGCAAATAAAGTTAAAGTTTCAGTTTATACTTCAAAACCCGGTATGGTAATAGGCCGTGGCGGTGTAGGAGTTGAAGAACTTAGAAATGAACTGGAAAAGAAAACAGGAAAAAGCATTGTAGTTAATATTGAAGAAATTAAAAATCAAGATATGGATGCGCAACTTGTTGCAGAATCTATAGCTGAATCTCTTGAAAGACGTATTTCATTCAGACGTGCTATGAAGCAAGCTATTCAAAGAACAATGAGAGCAGGCGCTAAGGGAATTAAAACTGCAGTTGCAGGAAGACTTGGCGGAGCTGATATGGCAAGAACTGAAGGTTATTCAGAAGGAACAATTCCTCTTCAAACTTTAAGAGCAGATATTGATTACGGCTTTGCTGAAGCTGACACAACTTACGGTAAACTTGGTGTAAAAGTATGGCTTTACAAGGGAGAAGTTCTTCCTAATGCACAAGGTCATTCAAACAGAGAAAGAGACAACAAAAAGAGAAAAAGAAATGACCAACAAGGTAAAAATAACCGTAAGAGAAATAATCAAAAAAGAGACAGACGTACAAACGATTAAGTAGGAGGGAGGAAATATTATGTTAATGCCTAAAAGAGTTAAATTCCGTAGAGTTCACAGAGGCAGAATGAAGGGCAAGGCACAAAGAGGTAACACACTTACCTATGGTGAATATGGCCTTCAAGCACTTGAACCTGCATGGATTACTTCAAATCAAATAGAAGCTGCTCGTCGTGCGATGACAAGATACATTCGCCGTGGCGGTAATATTTGGATTAAAATCTTCCCGGACAAACCTGTTACGGAAAAACCTGCTGAAACTCGTATGGGTTCTGGTAAAGGTGCACCTGCTTATTGGGTTAGCGTTGTTAAACCGGGTAGAATTATGTTTGAAATGAATGGTGTTTCAGAAGAAATTGCAAGAGAAGCTATTAGACTTGCAGCTATGAAACTTCCAATCAAATGTAAATTTGTTATGAAAGAAAAGGATGGTGAATCAATTGAAGACTAAAGAAATTCGAAACTTGTCAAGTGAACAACTTACAAGCAAAATTGATGAACTTAAAAATGAATTGTTTAATCTAAGATTTAGATTAGCAACAGGTCAACTTGATAATCCATCAAGTATTAAAATGGTGAAAAAAGACATTGCTCGCGCAAAGACCATTTTAAGAGAAAGAGAACTTGAAATGGGAAGGGAGGCTTAATCCATGGAAAGAAATCACAGAAAAACCATTATAGGTACAGTTGTAAGTGACAAAATGGATAAGACTATTGTTGTTGCTGTTGAGACTTTTGTTGATCATCCCATTTATAAAAAAAGAGTTAGAAAGACCACAAAGTTCAAAGCTCATGATGAAAATAATGAATGTGGCATAGGAGATCGTGTAAAACTTATGGAAACCAGACCTCTCTCTAAAGACAAGAGATGGAGATTGGTTCAAATTGTGGAAAAGGCACAATAAAGAAGGGAGGTTTCTTTATGATACAACAAGAGTCAAGGATGCGTGTCGCTGACAACAGCGGTGCAAAAGAACTTTCAGTAATAAAAGTGTTAGGTGGAACTAACAGAAGAATAGCTAACATTGGAGATATTGTTGTTTGTAGCGTTAAATCTGCAACACCGGGTGGCGTTGTTAAGAAAGGTAGCGTTGTTAAAGCTGTTATTGTAAGAACTTCTAAAGGAATCAGTCGTCCAGACGGTTCATATATAAGATTTGATGACAATGCCGCAGTTATAATAAAAGACGACAAGAGTCCTGTTGGAACTCGTATATTCGGACCAGTAACAAGAGAACTTAGAAGCGGAGACTTCATGAAGATTATATCTCTTGCACCGGAAGTGCTTTAATTAGGAGGAAACTATGCGTATAAAAAAAGGTGACACAGTTAAAGTAATAGCCGGTAAAGATAAAGGAAAAACCGGTAAAGTTTTAAAAACTTTCCCGAAAGAAGATAAAGTAGTAGTTGAAAAAATTAACATTGTAACAAAGCATCAAAAACCAAAGGGACCTCAAAATCCTGGTGGAATTACAAAAGTTGAAGCTCCTATACACGTTTCAAATGTTATGTATTTTGACGAAAAATCGGGAAAAGGAACAAAACTTGGATATAAAATAGAAAACGGTAAGAAAGTCAGATTTAAAAAATCAGACAATCAAACCATTTAAGGAGGTAGAAGATGACTTCCAGATTAAAGGAAAAATATTCAAATGAAGTTGTTGGCCATTTAGTAGATAAATTCGGCTACAAAAATATAATGGAAGTTCCTAAGCTTGAAAAGGTTGTAATTAACATAGGCCTTGGAGAAGCTAAGGATAATCCTAAAGCTTTAGAAAGCGCAATTAATGATTTAACAGTTATCTCAGGTCAAAGACCTGTTGTAACTAAAGCAAAAAAATCTATTGCAAACTTTAAACTTCGTGAAGGACACAACATTGGTTGTAAAGTCACTCTTCGTGGAGATAGAATGTATGATTTCTTAGATAAATTAATGAACGTTGCTCTACCAAGAGTAAGAGACTTTAGAGGAATCAAACCTTCAGCTTTTGACGGCAGAGGTAATTATGCTTTAGGGCTTAAGGAACAACTTATATTCCCTGAAATAGAATATGACAAAGTAGATGCTATTAGGGGAATGGATATTGTTATAGTAACTACAGCAAATACTGATGAAGAAGCCAAAGCTTTCCTTGAAATGATGGGAATGCCCTTTGCCAGATAAGGAGGTAAACAATGGCAAAAAAATCAATGATTGCTAAACAAAAGAGAAAACAAAAATTTTCCACTCGTGAATACACAAGATGTACAATTTGTGGAAGACCGCATTCAGTATTAAAAAAATATGGAATTTGCAGAATTTGTTTTAGAGAATTAGCTTACAAGGGACAAATCCCGGGTGTTAAAAAAGCTAGCTGGTAAAGTTTAGCGAAAGGAGGATACCTATATGATGACAGATCCTATTGCAGATATGCTTACAAGAATTAGAAATAGCAATAATGCAAAACATAAATCGGTAGACGTTCCGGCATCAAACATTAAAAAAGAGATTGCCGAAATACTTCTAAACGAAGGTTATATAAAGAGTTATGACGTTATTGATGACAATAAACAAGGTGTCATTAGAATAGACTTAAAATATACTAAAGATGGAGAAAGAGTAATTTCCGGACTTAAAAGAATTTCAAAGCCGGGACTAAGAGTGTATGTAAATAGCGAAGATGTTCCAAAAGTTCTTGGTGGACTTGGAATCGCAATAATATCAACATCAAAAGGAATTGTTACTGACAAAGTTGCAAGAACTGAAAATGTTGGTGGCGAGGTTATTTGCTACGTTTGGTAATAGGAGGTGAAAAATGTCCAGAATCGGAAAAAAACCAATTGAAATCCCCGCTGGAGTAACAGTTAACATTGACGGAACTAACGTTAAAGTTAAAGGCCCAAAAGGAGAATTGGTTAACACATTTAACAATAACTTAGATATAAAGATGGAAAACAACGAAATTGTTGTTCAAAGACCTAATGAAGAAAAAAAGATTAGAGCGCTTCACGGACTTACAAGAACTCTTATATACAATATGATCATCGGCGTTACTGAAGGATATCAAAAAGAACTTGAGATAGTAGGAACAGGTTACAGAGCTCAAAAAGCAGGTAAAAAATTAAGCTTAACTCTTGGACTTTCACATCCACTTGATCTTGAAGATCCTGAGGGAATAGAAGTTGAAGTACCGGCTCCAAATAAGATGATTGTAAAAGGCATTGACAAACAAAAAGTTGGAGAATATGCTGCATATATTAGAGGATTTAGACAACCTGAACCCTATAAAGGTAAGGGAATCAAGTATGTTGATGAAGTTATAAGACGTAAAGTCGGAAAGACCGGTAAGTAATAGTAGGAAGGAGAATAAATAGTGTTTAAAAAAGTAGATAAAAAAGAAACACGTGTTAAAAGACAACACAGAATCAGAAATAAAATCTCCGGAACTTCTTCTTGCCCAAGACTTAGTGTGTTCAGATCAGGAAAGCACATCTATGCTCAATTAATAGATGATGAAAATGGAGCAACTCTTGTAAGTGCTTCAACACTTGATAAAGCACTTGGTCTTGAACAAACTCACAACATTGAAGCGGCAAAGAAAATAGGAGAAAGCATTGCAAAACGTGCTTTGGATAATGGAATAGAAGAAGTAGTATTTGACAGATCCGGTTATCTATATCACGGACGTATAAAGGCACTTGCTGAAGCGGCAAGAGAAGCCGGACTTAAATTTTAATTAAGGAGGGGAAATATGGAATATTCACTAATAAACCCTGATGAATTACAACTTGAAGAAAGAGTTGTAGCAATCAACAGAGTAGCAAAAGTAGTAAAAGGTGGTAGAAACTTCAGATTTTCCGCTCTTGTAGTTGTAGGAGATAAAAACGGATACGTTGGAGTTGGAACAGGAAAAGCTCTTGAAGTACCAGAAGCAATTAGAAAAGCAGTTCAAGATGCAAGAAAACATATAGTTAAAGTAAACCTATTAGGCACAAGTATTCCTCACCAAGTAGTTGGAATATTTGGAGCAGGAAGAGTTTTCTTAAAACCTGCCCGCGAAGGTACAGGAGTTATAGCCGGAGGAGCTGTTCGTGCAGTATTAGAACTTGCAGGAATTTCAGACATTCGTACTAAAAACTTGGGCACAAACAATCCGAGAAATATCGTAAATGCAACAATGGATGCGCTTAGACAACTAAAGACAGCACAAAGTGTAGCAAAACTTAGAAACAAGTCTGTTGATGAAATTTTAGGTTAAGGGGGTAAACATGCTTAAGATAAAATTAGTAAAAAGCCCTATCGGTAAAATGGAGTCTCACAAAAGAACAGTAAAAGCATTGGGACTTAGAAAAATCGGACAGGTTGTTGAACATGAAGATAATCCTCAAATAAGAGGTATGATCAAGAAAATAGATTATATGTTAGAGGTTACTGAATAAGGAGGTGCGACCATGAAATTACACAACTTAAGACCTGCAGAAGGCGGCGGAGTAAAAGCTAAAAAAAGATTAGGTAGAGGTATCGGAAGCGGTACAGGAAAAACCTCCGGACGTGGACACAAAGGTCAAAACGCAAGAAGCGGCGGTGGAGTAAGACCTGGATTTGAAGGTGGTCAAATGCCTCTATTCAGAAGACTTCCAAAAAGAGGTTTTACAAACATCTTTGCAAAAAAATTTGCAGTTGTAAATGTTAAGGATTTAAATAACTTTGAAGAAGGAACTGAAGTAACACCTGAATTATTATTAGAAAAAGGATGCATCAGTAAATTAGAAGACGGTGTTAGAATTCTTGGCCAAGGAGAAATAAGTGTAAAACTAACAGTTAAAGCTAGCCATTTCTCAAAATCTGCAGCTGAAAAAATAGAAGCAGCTGGAGGAAGGATTGAGGTGATCTAATGCTGTCCACATTTAAAAATGCTTGGAAAATACCGGAATTAAGAAAAAAGATGCTATTTACGCTTTTCATGCTTTTGGTATACAGATTAGGATCACACATAACAGTACCGTTTATGAATAAAGAAGCAATAGCACAATTATTTAGCGGTAACAATGCCGGAGTATTAACATTTCTTGATATGATGGCAGGAGGAAACTTCTCCAACTTTACAATTTTTGCAGCAAATATAACACCATATATTACTGCATCAATTGTATTACAACTTCTTACAATAGCCATTCCTTCACTGGAATCATTGGCTAAAGAAGGAGATACAGGTAGAAAGAAAATTGCAAAATATACAAGATATCTTTCTATAGCAATAGCATTAGTACAAGCAATAGGATTTACATTTGTATTATTTAAAGATGCAGTCCTTGCTCATACACTATTGCAAAAGTTGGTTGTTATTCTATCTATAGTAGCAGGAACAGCATTGCTAATTTGGATAGGAGAACAAATTACAGAAAAAGGAATAGGAAATGGTATATCAATAATCATCTTTGCAGGTATAATAGTTAGAATGCCAAGAGATTTATACCAATCATTTCTATTAGTAAAAATGGGAAGAGTACACTGGGCTTTTCTAGCACTATACATTGTGCTTGCAATAGCAATAGTATTCTTCGTAGTAATACTCAACGAAGGTGAAAGAAGAATACCGGTTCAATATGCAAAAAGAGTAGTCGGAAGAAAAATGTATGGAGGACAATCAACTCACATACCTATTAAAGTTCTTATGACAGGAGTTATGCCAATAATTTTTGCAAACTCACTACTTGCAATTCCATCAACCCTTATAATGTTTACAGGTCCAGGAAAATTCCAAGACTTTGTAATAAAATGGCTTACACCACAAGGGGGACCGGGAATAGTAATATATGTATTGTTATCAATAGTATTGATAATATTCTTCACATTTTTCTATACAACTATTCAGTTCAACACAGTTGAATATTCAAAGAACTTGCAACAAAACGGTGGATTTATCCCTGGAATAAGACCAGGAAAACCAACAAGTGACTATCTTGGAAGAAGTGTTAACAGATTAGTATTGCCAGGAGCAATAGCCCTTGCAATTTTAACTGTACTTCCAACAATTTTAACAAGAGTTGCACACTTAAGATTCAACTATGGCGGAACATCAATACTAATTGTTGTCGGCGTTATTTTGGAAACTGCAAGAGTTCTTGAACAACAAATGTTAATGAGACATTACAAAGGATTCTTAAAGAAATAGGAGGAATAATGAGACTCGTAATTTTAGGACCTCCAGGAGCAGGTAAAGGAACACAAGCAGATTTTATAATCGACAAATATAAAGTTCCTCACATCTCAACCGGAGACATATTCAGAGAAAACATAAAAAATGGAACAGATCTTGGCAAAAAAGCAAAATCATATATGGACAAAGGACTTTTAGTTCCTGACCAAGTAGTAATTGATATTGTAAAAGACCGTTTAACATGGGATGACACAAAAAAAGGATTCTTATTAGACGGATTTCCAAGAACAGTAGCTCAAGCAGTGGCTCTTGATGCATTTCTTGATTCACAAAATAAAAAATTGGATTCAGTAATAAACATCAATGTAGACACAGGAATTTTAGTAGAAAGAGCAGTTGGAAGAAGAGTATGTAAAAGCTGCGGAGCAACCTATCACGTAAAAAATAAAGCACCAAAAGAAGAAGGCAAATGTGATAAATGTGGAGGACCGCTTTTCCAAAGAGACGACGATACAGAGGACACAGTAAAGACCAGAATACAAGTTTACTTTGATCAAACATCACCTCTAATAGACTACTATAAGGCACAAAATTTACTCCTTGATGTAGATGGCAAAGGAGACATGAAAGAAACCTTTAAAAGAATAGAGAAGAGTTTAGATGCAAAAGACGCTTAGACTGAAAACAGGTCAAGTGGTAAAGTCATTAGCAGGAAGAGATGAGGGAAAAATCTTTGCGATACTTGAAATAGTTGATGAGAAATATGTAAAAATAGTAGATGGGAAACTTAGAAAATTAGAAAGACCTAAACTAAAAAAAGTAATGCACTTAAAACCATATAATGCATTAATAGACTTACATGTTGAAAATTTAAACGACAGCTATATAAGAAAATCGCTAAAGGTTATAAATAAGGAGGCCTGACTGTGGCAAAAGAAGATGTAATAGAAGTAGAAGGCAAAGTTATAGATGCTTTACCTAACACAAATTTTAAAGTAGAACTTGAGAATGGGCACGTAATACTTGCACACATCTCAGGAAAGTTAAGAATGAACTATATAAGGATTTTGCCAGGAGACAAGGTAACAGTAGAGCTGTCACCCTATGACTTAACTCGCGGCAGAATAACTTGGAGAAATAAATAAACCCTATTGTGACTTAGGAGGGATAAGATGAAAGTAAGACCATCTGTAAAAAAGATGTGCGAAAAATGCAAAATCATTAAGCGTAAAGGTAGAGTAATGGTTATTTGCGAAAACCCGAAGCACAAACAAAGACAAGGCTAATGGAGGTATGAAATGGCAAGAATTGCTGGTATAGACTTACCTAGGGAAAAACGTGTTGAAATCGGATTAACATATATCTTCGGCATTGGTAAAAACAGATCAAGAGAAATACTAAAAAATGCAGAAGTCGATTTGGACACAAGAGTAAAAGACCTCACAGAAGGTGAATTAGCTCGCATAAGAGATGAAATAGATAAATATCACGTAGAAGGAGACTTACGTAGAGATATAGCATTAAATATAAAAAGACTTAGAGAAATTAACTGCTATAGAGGAATACGTCATAAAAAAGGATTACCTGTACGTGGACAAAAAACAAAAACTAATGCAAGAACCAGAAAAGGTCCTAAAAAATTAGTTTCAAAGAATAAATAAAGGAGGTAGACATGGCTAAAAAACAAAAAGTAACAAGAGTTAGAAGACGTGAGCGTAAAAATATAGAAAAAGGTCAAGCTCATATAGCATCAACTTTTAACAACACAATGGTTACTCTAACAGATATGAGCGGAAATGTAATCTCCTGGGCAAGCGCAGGACAACTTGGATTTAGAGGATCAAGAAAGTCAACACCGTTTGCAGCACAAGAAGCAGCAGAATCAGCAGCAGCAAAAGCAAAAGAACATGGACTAAAAACAGTAGAAGTTTATGTAAAAGGACCGGGTTCAGGAAGAGAAGCAGCCATAAGATCACTTCAAGCATCAGGCTTAGAAGTTACAATGATAAAAGATGTAACACCTATTCCACATAACGGATGCAGACCGCCTAAACGTAGAAGAGTTTAATACCCAAGAGGAGGGAACCCATGATAGAAATAGAAAAGCCTAGCATAAAAATTGAAGAATTAAGCGAAGATGGCAAATTTGGAAAATTTGTAGTGGAACCCCTTGAAAGTGGATACGGCATTACAATAGGAAACTCACTACGTAGAGTTTTATTATCATCACTACCGGGTTCAGCAGTAACCTTCTTAAACATAAGGGGAGTAGAGCATGAATTTGCAACAATTCCTGGAGTTTTAGAAGACGTTCCGGAAATAATCCTGAACATAAAAAGTGTGGTATTAAAACTAACAGAAGATGAACCTGTAAATGTTGTTATAGAAAAAAAAGGACCAGGAGAACTATCGGCAAAAGACATACAATGTCCGCCAGAACTTCAAATAATAAACCCTGATCAACATATAGCAACATTAAACGAAGATGCTGATGTCTATATCGAGATGACAGTGGAAAGAGGACGTGGATACGAGCCTTCTGAACTCAAACAAGAAGAAGTGAATACAATAGGAGTAATACCTATAGATTCAAATTACACGCCAATAAAAAAAGTAAACTGGAAAGTAGAAAACACAAGAGTTGGAAACAGAACAGATTACGACAAACTAATATTAGAAGTAACAACAGACGGTTCAATGAAAGCCGATGAAGCAACATCCCTTGCAGCAAAAATTCTAACAGAACACTTGAAACTATTTATAGGCCTAACAGACCATGTAAGTGAAGTAAACATCATGGTAGAAAAAGAAGAAGATCAAAAAGGAAAAGTTTTAGAAATGACAGTAGAAGAACTTGACCTTTCAGTAAGAAGCTTCAACTGCTTGAAGAGAGCAAACATAAACACGGTAGAAGAACTTACAAACAAATCAGAACAAGACATGATGAAAGTTAGAAACTTAGGGAAAAAATCACTTGACGAAGTGAGAAATAAATTAGCAGAACTTGGACTAGGTCTAAGAGAAGAAGAAGAGTAAGGAGGTAAAGATGGCAAAACTCAGAAAATTGGGAAGACCAACAGACCACAGACTTGCCATGCTTCGTAATCTTGTAACAAGCTTTTTAAGAGAAGGACAAATAGAAACAACATTAACAAGAGCAAAAGAAACAAGAAGAATGGCAGAAAAAATGATAAGCCTTGGAAAAAGAGGCGATCTTCACGCAAGAAGACAAGCCCTTGCATATATATATGATGAAGATGTAGTGACAAAATTATTCACAGAAATAGCACCCAAATATCAAGAAAGAAACGGTGGCTATACAAGAATATTAAAAAAAGGTCCACGTCGTGGAGATGCAGCGGAAGTTGCAATACTACAATTAGTATAAATAAAATTTAAAAATATTTTTAAATAGTATCTCGAAAATGTCGAGATACTTTTTTTATGCCATATAATATCTACTTAAAAAATGAGTCTCTAAAAAATTCTTAATATAAAAATATTTTTTAGACCATAAATATTTCTAACATTAAAAAAAAGAAAGCAGGATAATAATTTTCTATAAAAAAGTATGAACTTTTCCTTTTAATGGCCGCAAATTATTTCTTAAAACATGTCTTTATATCTTTCAGTTTTTTCATTTTTCTTCAATTTCTGATTTTTCTTTATTAATCATTATCTTAATTTTATAGAGTCTTAAAATAAAAATTAGATAATTAAAAAACAAATTAATATTTTTTTAATTGGATGCAACTAATTTATTGACAAAGAAAAAAGAACATGATGTAATATAGCTAAAGATAATTATTATCAATACCAAAAGGGGGATTTTATGAAAAAAGTAAGAAAGTTGCTGAGTTTACTTTTGGCTTTTGTAGTATTATTTTCTTGTCTTCCAGGACAGATAATATATGCAGAAGAAGATTCTACAAAAGTAGGCTCTAAAAGAGAAAGTATCAGTACAAAAGAGTGGAATGAGGAGGATTTCTTTTTTCAAGGAGTATCCTTTTCAAGACTCTCTGAAAGAGGAAAGGATAAACTAAAGGCAAACAATGGAGTCTTATATTTTCCAAGCTTAAAGACTAACCATGGCAATCCTATTTATATGATTAGCCAATCTGGATTTGAAAATTTGGGAATAAAGTCTATAATTTTTTCCGATCAAATAACAGAAATAGGCAGTCAAGCTTTTTATGGAAATAATATAGAAGAGCTAAATTTGCCTAATACTATTAAAAAAATAGGATATAGTGCATTTAGGAAAAATCAAATTAAGCACTTGACCTTGCCGAATTCTTTGACGGAGATTTCTGCTTTTTCTTTTGCAGAAAATAATATTTCTGATGTAGAAGTGCCAGATTCAGTAACAAAAATTTTTAAAGATGCCTTTGATAAAAGCACAAATTTACATATTTCGAAAATAGACAAAATAGAATTTTCAAATTGTAAAAAAGAAGATTTCACCATAACAGCTAAGGCATCTAATGAATATACAGAAGAAGATTTTACTGTAAGAGAAAGAGCCAGGGAAGAAGAAGGTCTTGTAATAACTGGGCTTAGTAGCAAAGGCCAAGAAAAGAGAAAGACTAACCATATTCTAAATATTCCATCAGTTATAGATGGTAAAAAGGTAAAAAGCATATATAAGTTAGCATTTATTAATAGGTCAATAGATGATGCTTCACTTGCCTTTGAAGAAGTCATTTTGCCATCACATTTAGAAAAAATAGAAGATAGCGCCTTTTCAGGAAATTCAATATCTAAAATTGATTTTCCAGATAGTCTTAAAGTAATTGAACAAAATGCTTTCTGTTACAACAAGCTGGAAAGCCTTAGGATTCCAAACTCAGTAGAGAAAATAGGCTTAAATTCTTTTGCTTATAATAGACTTAAAAATGTTGAAATAGATAACACAAAGGGTAAAGTTAGCATACACAGCATGGCTTTTGATAACCAAGAGGGCGGTGGACTAGTTAAATTTATCTATTTGAGAGATGTAAAGAAAAATGTAGATAAATACAAAATAAATTTCAATTTAGACAAAGGAGTCACACTATCTACAAACCCAGCTAATGAAGCAAAAGCAGGAGAAAAAGTAAGTCTGTCCTATAAGATTACTGACGATACAAAAGAAATATTGAAAGTAAGTGTAAAAAAAGGACAATATTCAAACTTGCAGGTCAAAGATAATAGCTTTATTATGCCCTCGGCAGATGTGACTATTGAGATAAAATTAAAGGACAAATATTCACTTGATAAATGGTGTGCAGAGGATTTCACCTACTACACTTATGATCCAGAGCCAGACAATGAGGATGCTCAAGCATACTATTGTTTGACAGGTCTATCTGAAAAAGGAATAAAAAAACTTGAAAGCAATAAAAACCTTGTTTTACCTGAGAAAGATCCAAATGGATATAAGCCGGTATGGGTAGAAGACGATGCCTTCAAGGACAAAAAGATTGAAAGTGTAGATATACCTGGAAATTACACCCATATCCAAAGCAGGGCCTTTAAAAATTGTGGCATAAAAAATCTTAAATTACACGATGGACTTCTTTATGTTCAAGATAGTGCCTTTGAAAATAATGAACTGACAAATTTAACATTGCCAGAAACATTCAAATATCCATCTAAAGCAGCCTTTAAGGGAAATAAACTGACAAGTCTTGTACTTCCTAATTCTTGTACATCCATAGGACCAAGCTCTTTTATGGACAATCAGATAGCAAGCCTTACCCTAGGAAACAAAACGGATCGTATTTGGGCAGAGGCATTTAAAAACAACAAAATAAAGGAAGTAAATATACCTTTAAGCTTAAAGAAGGGCTGTATAGAAAGAGATGTTTTTGATGGAAACATTGGCAAGGAAAATCCACTTAAAAAAGGCGAAAATAAGGTAATCCTTTGGACACCTCAAAAGAATAATCCAAACAATATAAAAGCTGGAAATAACTATATAGTAGATCCTAAGCAAGCTGAGAAGCAAACAGTTGAGTTTGTAGCCAGTGATTTTTCTTATGAAAAAGATAAAGTTTCAGATTTTTCCAGAGAAGGTTTACAGAAATACAAGAAACTGGGAGAAGATGTTACTTTAAAATTGCCGGAAGTAGACACTAAGGGAAAGAAAGTCACAGGAGTAGCTGATTATGCTTTTAGTGACGTAGATCCTCAAATAAAGAAAATTGTAATACCAAAGGGCTATGAAACAATAGGAGAACAAGCATTTTCAAGCTCTGGTTTAACAGAAATCGAACTACCAGACTCTATGCTTTATATAGAGGGAAATGCGTTTTTAAATTATGAAAATATAACGGTAAAATGCTATGTTTCCTCTGATAAAATCAAAGAAACAATTGGAGATAGTGGTAATTTCTGGGAAGTTATTGTAAGGAATACAAGCTCTGAACCTTCAAAACCGGATAAGCACGAATCAGAATGGACAGCCGAAGACTTCAAATATAAAGAAATGCCCATTAAATATGAAGAAAACAATGTAGAGACCACAGTAAACTTAAATGCAGTTGCGGGATTTTCTGAAGCTGGATTAAAAAAATCCAAGACTCTAAAAAAACTTGTGCTTCCAAGTAAGGATACCAAGGGAAAAAAAGTTGAAGCTGTCACTGATGTGGCCTTCATGGGTAAATATGGCGAAAAGGGAATCACTGGTGATCTGTCAATACCTGAAGGCTACAAATATATCGGTCAAATGGCCTTTGCTTTTAATAATATAAGCGGAGAGATAAAGCTACCTGATAGTTTATTGGGTCTTGGTGAAGCTGTATTTTTTAGAAATGAAATTACAAGCTTGATTGTGCCTAAGGGAATAACTGAGATACCAGCAGTCCTTATGAGGGGCAATAAACTCAACAAGGTTGAATTTAAGGGCGATATAGAAGCTATATCAGATTTAGCTTTTGCTGAAAATAATCTTGAAGAAATTATAGTACCTGATAGCTTAAAAACAATAGGCAAGCAAGCCTTTGAAACAAATACAGGTTCTGATGCCTACAATGGAAAATTAGTTATAAGGACAAAATCTGGCAAAAATCCTAACAAATTAAAAGACAAAGAAAATTATATAGTAGATCCTAAAAATCCAGGACAAGGACCAACTATTGATTACACTAAATGGACTCAAGAAGACTTTACCTACAAGAAGGATAAGCTTGAAGGCTTTTCAGATCAAGGTCTATTAAAAATTAGAAAGAATAAAAATCTAGTCATACCTGCAAAAACACCTGATGGAAAAGACTTAAAAGTAATAGGCATGGATGCATTTAGAAATCTAAACCAAGGGTTTGATATAAAATCTGTCCAAATTCCAGATACTGTTGTCGAAATTGAGGACTATGCTTTGCAATTTAACGAAATAAGCAAGGTGAAACTTCCGAGAGATTTAAAGACATTAGGAATGGGCGTTTTCATGAGCAATTTTGACTTGAAAGTGGAATTTAACGATAAGCTAGAATACATTGATCAGGCCTGCTTCTATGAAACTGACCTAGGCTCCATAGAACTTCCAGCAAGCGTAAATACTATAATGGATGCAGCGTTTAGAAAAAGTAATTTGAATGAAGTTAAATTTAAAGAAGGATCTAAATTAAAGGAAATAAAATATCTTGGATTTGCAGATAATAATTTGAAAGATATTAAATTGCCTGAAGGACTTGAAGTAATTGGAAATCAAGCTTTTGGAAACAACAAATTTACAGAGCTTAATATGCCTTCTACGCTTAAAGTTTTAGGTTTCCAAGCATTTGCTAACAACCCAAGCGAAGCAAATCCAAAAGCTGTTGTCATAAATATTGACAACAATAACATTCATGATGACGAAGGAAAGACATTTATAGTAAATCCTAAAGTTTTAGCAACAGACACTGACAAGGCTGAGCTTAAAAATCAAATTGATTTGGCAGAAAAAGTAGACAAGAATAAGCTGACAAAAGAATTTAAGGCATATTTTGAAAATGCATTAAAGGAAGCAAAAAGTATAAATCAAGACTCTAAAGCATCAAAAGCAAGTGTAGTTGGTGCTACAAAAGAAATGAAATTTGCAAACAAGAGATCAGAAATAAACACTTTAATGTTTGAAAAGGAACTTTTAGATGCCAATTCACAAAAATTTGACAAAGAAAAATGGCAACAAGTTGAAATATCTTACAAAAGAGCAAAAGAAAAATTAATGGTTATAAATATTTCTGACCAAGCAGTTGAACAACTAATAAGCGATTTAGACTTAGCATTAAAGAGCCTAACAGGAGTTGAAAATCCTTTAGAGGGAGCCATAGAGCTTGAAGGAGAAGCTGACGTAAAAAGAACTCACTATATAGAACCTTACACTATAAAGGTAAAAGTTTGGGTAAAGGAAGGAAAAATAATTCATGTAATAGATAATAAAACTGTTCATGACGATCCAAATGAAGACGAAGAACACAATGGAGGATATTTTAAAAAAGCCCTACCAATTATGAGATCTTATATAGGCAAGAGCGTGGATGAAGTATTAGGAAATCAATTAGGTAAAAAATTAGGAATAGACTCTATTTCTGGAGCTACAGTAAGCTCACGCATAATCCACAAGGCAATTCAAAATGCCCTTTCTAAGTATGAAAAACATGAAGTCCCAGGAAAAGAAAATCCAGGAAAAGAAAATCCTGAAATAACTCCGACTCCTAAAGTTGAAGAAAGACATGACAGATATCAAGGACATTTTAGCATAGTATTGAGCTCACAAAATGAAAAACCAAAAGAAATAGAAAAGAAAGAAGAAACACAAAAAATACAAAAAGACTACGAAAATCATTGGGCAAAAAAAGCAATAGACCTATGTATAGAAAAAGGATACTTTAAAGACATAGCAGATGATTCAAACTTCAATCCAGAAAAACCAGTAACAAGAGCAGAATTTATAACAGTTCTTGCAAGATACGCAGGAATAAGTAATAAAGCAAATAAAGCTGGCTTTGTAGACGTAAGTTCAGACAAGTATTATTCTCCATTTATTTCGTGGGCAAAAGAAAATAAAATTATCCTAGGAAGAGGAAATGGGAAATTTGATCCAGATTCCACAATAAGCAGGGCTGAAATGGCAACAATTATCCACAGAATGGCAAAAATATTAAAATTAGATAAACCTACTAAAAAGGAAACTATAAAATTTAAAGACGCTAAGGCTATTCCAGAATGGGCAAGAGATGCAGTAACAGACCTTGTAAATTTAGGCATTATACATGGAACTAATGAAAACACATTCAATCCAAAGGGTAATTTCAAAAGAGCTGAATTAGCACAAATAATTTATAATTTCAGCGAAAAAAAATAATCACAAGAAAATAATCAAAAAAATAGACATTTTGGTTACACCATAAAGTTAAATCAAATACCAGAGAGAATTTATATTTTCTCTGGTATTTTTTATTTTTATAACATTTAAATTTACAACCTGTGATTATTAAAATTAAAAAATAAAATCACGCAAAATAAGACCTAAAATAATGTGAAAAGGATAAAAACCATAAGTAATAAGCTTAGGAATTTTACGACCCATAGAATGATCATCTAAAACAATAAAAGGCATAGAAAAAGCCGCAAGAGGAGTATGTAAAAAAATTAAAAGGCCCGGAATAAAATATAAATCTTTGCGAAAATAAACTTGGCCGAATAAAAAAATTAAAGCAACCCCAAAAGCACCATAATCACTTTTTAAAAAATGACTGACAAAAAGACAAGCAATAAAAGGAATAAAAGATAGAAGATTTCTCAAAAAAATATCTTTATCAGAAAAATAAGAAAGAACCCAATCATAGGACATAAGAGAAAACAAACCAAGAGATAAAGTCCAAAAAACATTATTATAAGACAAATCAAAAAAATTATTGAAAACAAGAAGGTCAAAGGGCACTTCACTAATAAATCCCACAAGAAAAAGCCTAAATAAATACTTTTTTCTGTTTTTAGTTTTGTAAAAACCCTGAGCAATTAAATAAGCAAAAATAGGAAAAGAAATCCTTCCAATGCCCCTACCTAAAAAATAAATTTTATCAGACAAAAAAGAAGATAGAGCAAGAGTCATATGATCAATTACCATAGTAACAATAGCCAGTATTTTTAAAAAGAAAGCATTAGTTTTAAATTTCATTTTCCACCTCTTTTCAATTATATAAAAAATAATTTAATTTTAAAAATGAATTTATTTTAAGGGTATATAAAAAGTTATTAATTAAATGAAAAATATTAACGAGAATGAAAAATAGACTATTGAATAAAAAATATTTTAGTGTTATAATTCTCCTTAAAGAAAGATTAAATCAGACAATATTTTAATAGGAGGGAATTATGAATATAAGAGAAAAAATGTCACCTGCCTTTAGAGGAATAAAAGGTGGACTATTTGAAAAAGTAACAAAAGCTGATGTTGGAACTGCTTTAGACGAATTAGCTGCAAAGGGAGCGGCACTTATGTGTTGGGCAGATCCATTTGCACCAGACCCATGTATACCTGAACACGTTAAGGAAGCAACCATTGCTGAAATAAAAAAAGGAACAGGAGCTCACTATACAAAACCAATAGGAAATGATGAATTAAAAGAGCTTATTAGTCAAAAACTTAAAAAATTTAACAAATTAGATGTAGATCCAGCAAGGAATATTTTAATTACACCGGGTTCCGATTCAGGTTTATTTTTTGCCATGATGCCTTTTGTTGAACCAGGAGACGAAGTTATAGTTTTAGATCCAAGTTATCCAAACAATTTTTTAGATCCCGAATTATTAGGCGGAAAGACAGTTACAGTAGAATTAGATGAAAGTAAAAATTATCAAGTTTCAAAAGAAGCTCTTGAAGAAAAGATTTCAGATAAAACTAAACTAATTATTTTGACAAACCCTATAAATCCAACTACAACAGTTTTGAGAAGAAAAAGCTTGGAAATTATAGCTGAAGTTGCAATAAAGCATGATTTGATTGTTGTTTGTGACCAAGCTTTTGAAGATAGTGTCTATGATGGAATTGAATTTGTGACCATTGCAAGTTTACCAGGAATGTGGGAAAGAACAGTATCAGTTTTTTCAATTTCAAAGGGCATGGCTTTAAGTGGATATAGAGTAGGTTATATTGTTGCAGATGACAAAATAATGGATGTTTACTTCGGATGTGCAGTAAATGTTATAGGTGCTACAAACACTGCAGCTCAAGCGGGAGCCATAGCAGCTTTAAAAGACAATAGTTTTGTTGCTGAATACAATAAAATTTTTGAAAGTAGAAGAAAAAAAGTTTATGAAATAATGAACAGTATTCCGGGAGTTACAATGGCAATGCCTGAAAGTAGTTTTATGTCATGGGTTAATATTTCAAAACTTGGAAGCTCTGCAGAAGTAAATCAATATCTTATAGAAAATGCAAATGTTGTTGTAAATGAAGGTACTCCTTACGGAAAAATGGGAGAAGGACATTTAAGAATAATTCACGGAGCTTACAAAGATGAAAATAAATTATTAGAAGCTTTAGAGAGAATGAAAACAGCTTTGACTAAATTAGCTGAAGAAAAAGGAATTAAATAAAATAAGAGGTAATTATGAAAGAAAAAAATAAAATTACATTTCATTTTGGCTGGGCAATGTCTTTATTGCCAATGGCAATATTCCTTATAACTTGTATACTTTTTTTTATAGTTTTCAAAAGTTTTGACATGAATGCTTTGGCAGTTGGAGGTTTTTTAGGGCTTTTAGTTGGAGCTTTATTTACAAAAACTTACAGTCAATACTGGAATTCTGTAGTAGAAGGTATAGGGAAATCATCTTCAATTTCAATAATAGTTGTCCTTTTATTAATAGGTATGTTTACAAAACTTATGGCAGTAAGTGGAGTATCTCAAGGATTTTTATGGTTAGCTGATAAAGTTGGATTGTATGGTGGTTTATTTACAGCTTTTACTTTTCTTACAACATGTTTAATTACAGCAGCAACTGGTTCATCAATAGGAACTTTATTTACAGCATATCCAATTTTATATCCTGCAGGAATTGCTTTAGGATCAAACCCAGGAGTTTTAGCAGGGGCAATTCTATCAGGAGCAGTTTTTGGAGATAACCTTGCACCAATTTCTGATGTTACCATTGCATCAACGGGAACACAAACTTATAAATATAAAGAAGAAACAGCTGATATTGGAGGAACTGTAGCTTACAGATTAAAATATGCCTTAATATCAGGAGCTATAGCTCTTGTATTGTTTGCAATTTTTGGAGGAAGCAAAACAGAAATAAATAGTATAGGTCATGATATGATGGCTTCTATGAATGCAAAAGGTTTGTGGATGCTTATACCAGTTGTTGTTCTATTAATAATATCCATAAAAACAAGCGATATATTTAAAGCAATAACTGGAGGACTGATAAGCGGTATATTAATAGGACTTTTGACAGGAGCATTTACAGCAAATGAAATATTTTCAATTTCAGAAGGCCAACCAGTAGGATTTTTATATAATGGTTTTAACGGAATGGTTGGAATATGCCTTTTCTGTATTTCTCTCTTTGGAATTATGGGAGTTATGGAAGATAGCGGTGCCTTAGATAAAATAATAGGCTTTTTCTTAAATAGCAATATGGCAAAAACACCAAGAGGAACTGAAATATTAATAGCCCTAGGTTCTATGATAACAACCTTATTCTTAGGAGGAGTTACCAGTGCATCAGTGCTTACCTTTGGACCTGTTGCCGATGCTATTGGCAAAAAGCATGATTTGCATCCTTACAGAAGAGCAAATATATTATCATGCTTTGCAAATTCCTTTCCTGCAATAACTCCATTTATAAGTGCCTTTATATTTATTTCCATATCTGTAATTATGCCTTTACAAAGTGAATATTCTTTTATTCCATCAATTTCAGCAAGTCAAATATTTTTAGGATGTTTTTATCCAATGGTCATGTTTTTAGTATTAATGGCATCAATATTGACAGGCTGGGATAGAAAATTTGAAACAAAAGAAGAAATAAAATGATTGAATTTACAAAAAGAATTAAACTTAACGCAAAAGACAAGGAAATATTAGATTCCTATAAAACCGTATTAGAAGGCTTATCAGACTACTTGGGGAACGGATTTGAATTTGTTCTTCATAGTTTAGATGACTTGGATAATTCTGTAATAAAAATAATAAATGGATTTTATACAAACAGAGAAGTAGGATCTCCAATAACAAATTTAGCCTTATCAATGTTGACAAAATTTGAAACGGATAAAAGTTTAAATTATATTTCTTATTTCAATAAAGATAAAAGTGGAAGAAGGCTTAAATCAACAACAATAGCAATTAAAGGATCTGAAAATAAATTAATAGGTCTTTTGTGTATAAACTTTTATATGGACACATCTGTAATGGAATTTTTAAATCCATATTTTTATAATCAAGATGATGGGCCAGGACATACGGAGAGTTTTGTTTCAGAGATAGATGATGTAATAATAAGTGCAATAAATGATGCAAAATTGGAAGTAGAAAAAAATCCTCAAATAAGCAGTACAAATGTAAATAAGGAAATAATATTGAGATTAAATGAAAAAGGAATTTTCAATCTTAAAGATTCTGTAATAAAAGTCTCGAAAATTCTTCACATTTCAAAAAATACAGTTTACTTGCATTTAAGAAGTATAAAAAAATAAAAAAAGCTCTAATTTAAATTAGAGCTTTTTTAATGTTTAAAATTAAATATTTAAAGCATCTGTATAGGGAAGTTTATATTCATCTGCAAGAGCTTTGAAAGTTACATAACCTTCCGCCATGTTAACTCCTTTTTTTAATTCTTCACAGCCTTTTATAGCCTCTCTCCAGCCTTCATTTGCAATTTTAAGGGCATAATATGAGGTTGCATTAGAAAGGGCCTGTGTGGAGGTCTTAGGAACTGAGCCTGGTATATTTGCAACTGCATAGTGGATAACTCCATATTTTTCAAAAACAGGATTTGAATGAGTTGTTGGATGATTTGCAGTTGTTTCTATGGAACCGCCTTGGTCTATGGAAACGTCAACTATAACGGAACCTTTTCCCATGGATTTTACCATTTCTTCAGTTACAAGTTTTGGAGCAAGGGCTCCTGTAATTAAAACTGTTGAAATTACCAGGTCTGCACTTTTTACAGCTTCTGCAATGTTGTATTCGTTTGAATATAGGGTTTCAATTGAGTTTCCAAAAATATCAATAAGTTGTCCAAGTCTTTCTGTATTTCTGCCGATTACAGTAACTCTTGCACCCATACCTACGGCAACTTTAGCTGCTGCAGTTCCTACAGTTCCTGTTCCTATTATTACAACATTTGCAGGTTTTACTCCAGGCACTCCGTCTATTAACATTCCTTTACCGTCTTTTAAATTTGCAAGATAATAGCCACCAACAACTAGGGCAAGTCGTCCTGCAATTTCACTCATAGGTTTTAAAAGAGGAAGTTTTCCATCTTTTTCTACAGTTTCAAAAGCAATGCCTATACATTTTTTTTCAACAAGTTCTCTAAATAATTTTTCATTTGCAGCTAAATGCAAGTAGGCAAAAATTATAAGGCCTTCTCTTAAATATTTATAATCACATTCTTGAGGTTCCTTAACCTTATAAATCATTTGAGATTTTGTCCAAACTTCTTCGTGAGAAACTATTTGGGCGCCGGCATTTTTATATTCCTCATCGGTAAAACCCGATTGTAAACCTGCATTTTTTTCAACAAGAACAGTATGTCCTTGTTCAGTAAAATTTCTAACACAAGAAACAGTAGCAGCAACTCTTGCTTCAGTGTCCTTATTTTCCTTGGGTATTCCTATAATCATTTTCTTCCTCCCATAAAGACTAATTTAATTTATTAATATTAATTTTATATTTTTCGTTGATCTTGTCAATACTTAAAATTTCCATAATTGATTCTTGAGCTTTGGTAAAAGCTTGGTCAAGAAGGCCTTTTTTTATCGCATCTTTTTCAACTTTTTCCTTTTGATCAATAGTAAAATCTTTCATATCATCAACCTTTAGAGGATTAAAAATCGAATTTTTTTCATTGAATATTTTTATAGAATTTTCATCTATTTCATGGGCAAGAATTTTAGCCGGAGGGAGTTTTATATCAATAGTGTCGCCGGAAATAGAAATGTTCATTTGTTTTAAATCAACTCCCGATTTAATTGAGCCGTTGTAGGAAATAATAAACTTTTTTTCAGTAAATGGAACTTCCCAACCGTAAAAATAATTTACATCGCTGTATTCACTCATATTTGTGTAAATATAATCAAGGCTTATAAGTTGGCTTGCCCTTTCCAGTCTGTTTTTAAGTAGACTTTCACTTATCTTAGGTTCTTTTTTTTCAGAGCCAAGTTTATAACCACCGAAAAAAACTCCTATAAGCAAAAGAATAACAATTACTATAATAAATTTTTTCTTTGTTTTCATAAGAACTCCTTATTTTAAAATTTTATTCTATTTAATATAAATACACATTTATTTTATCATAAAAAATTAACAGGATAAACTTACAGCATTATGGCAATATGCTTAAATTCTTGATATAATATTTAAATGTTAGGGGGAATTATATGGACGACGGCGGTGCTGGGTTAATACCGCAGTTTTTAATAATAATAGTTTTAACACTTATAAACGCTTTTTTTGCCTCAGCAGAGCTTGCAATAGTATCTTGCAATAAAACAAAAATACAAACTTTGGCTGAAGAAGGCAATGAAAAAGCAAAAAAACTTTTAAACATTACGAAAGATCAAACCAGATTTTTATCAACAATACAAGTGGGAATCACACTTGCGGGATTTTTCTCATCAGCAAGTGCAGCGACAACAGTTTCTCGTGCTTTGGGACAAAGATTTTTAGCTTTTGGGATAATGTATGGCCATACTATAGCACTTATTTTAGTAACCTTTATCCTATCCTTTATAACCCTTGTGTTTGGTGAGCTTGTTCCAAAGAGAATAGCTCTTCAAAATTCGGAAAAAGTAGCACTTTTTTCAGCAGGAACAATAGAAATCTTTACAAAATTGACTTTTCCTTTTGTAAAACTCACATCTCTTGCCACAAGTTTGGTTTTAAAACTTCTTGGCAAATATTCTGAAGATGTGGAAGAAAAAATATCCGAAGAAGAACTTAAAAGTTATATAAAAGTTTCTCAAGAGCAGGGTGTAATAAACAGTGCCGGAGAAGAAATGATAGTCAACATAATGGAATTTGACGACAGATTAGCCTATGAAATCATGACTCCAAGAACAAACATCTATATGATTGACTATGATGAATTTAATAAAGAAATGATAAAGGAAATCCTGGAAAAAGGCTTTTCCAGAATGCCGGTATATAAAGAAAATACTGATAACATAGTAGGAACTTTGTACATTAAAGATTTATTTGCAGAATATACAAAGAGAAACTATAAAGATATATCCTTAGATAATATTTTAAAAGAACCCTACTTTGTTCCGGAAACAAAAAAAATCGACCAACTTTTAAAAGAATTGCAGGCAAGCAAAAATTATGTTGCCATATTAATAGATGAGTACGGTGGTTTTTCTGGAATGGTAACAGTAGAAGATATAGTCGAAGAAATAGTTGGAGAGATAGAAGACGAGTATGATAAAAACGAGCCGAAGATTGAAAAGATTTCAAAAGACACCTTTATAATAGACGGCCGTATGAATCTTGATGACATTAACGACGAATTAAATACAAAATTATATAGTGAAAATCACGAGACCATATCAGGTCTTATGGTAGAGCTTTTAGGCTTTATTCCAAGCCAAGGAGATAAAATAAACCACTCCGTTTTATATAAAGATCAATTAAAACTTACTGAACTTAGCGCAAAAGACAAGAGAATTGAAAAAGTAAAACTTGAAATTTTTAACTCTGACTATTTAGAAAAAGAAGAAGAAAAATAAAAATATTAAAGTAAAATAAGCTCTAATTTTTAAAATTAGAGCCTTATTTTTTAGGAGGTTTTATTATTAGTGAACAAGGAAAAAAATTTTTTAAATATGTAATACCATCAGTATTAGCACAAACGATATTTGCAATATACACCATGGTGGACGGATTTTTTGTTGCAAACTACGTATCTGAAACAGCACTGGGAGCAGTAAACATATCCCTGCCCTTTATAAGTATTTTATTTGGCATATCAGTAGTTTTTGCCATAGGTACCCAAACAATGTGCGGAGTTTTATTAGGAAGAGGGAACAAAGAAGAAGCATCAAGAGTATTTACCCAATCAGTCCTAAGCCTTACAATATTTTCTTTAATATTAGGCATAACATCCTTTCTAAACATGGACAAAATAGCAATACTACTAGGAGCAAGAGAGGATCTAATAGGACTTGTAGAAAACTACCTTGGAATAATAATGATTTTTAGCCCCTTCTTTATAATTTCCTACAACCTTGAAGTCCTTGTAAAAATAGACGGATATCCCTATCTTTCAATAATAGTAGTAGCAATATCAGCTCTGACAAACATTTTTTTAGATTATTTATTTGTAGCAGTCTATAATTACGGAATAAAAGGAGCTGCAATAGCAACAGGCATATCACAACTATTAGCAACATTAATATTCTTAGTGCATTTTTTAGGAAAAAAATCAAATTTAAAATTTAGAACCTTTAAATTTCATGGAAATATCTTAAAAAGAATAGTCCACTTAGGCATAGGAAGCTGTATAGCAGAAATAGGCGGAGGAGCAATAATATTTTTATACAATCACTTCATAATAAACTATTTAGGCGAAAGAGCCCTATCAACCTTTACAGTAATATCCTATGTAACACAAATGGTAGCAGTTTTTTATGCAGGAATATCCCAAGGAATGAGTCCTCTGGTAAGCTACTATTACGGAAAAAATAAACTGAAAGAAGCAAGAACAATCTTTAAATATGCACTCATTTCAACCATAAGCGTAAGCCTTATAAGTTTCGGACTCATAAACTACTTCAGCCAAAATATATTTTCAGTATTCTTAAAAGGAGACTTAGAACAAATAATATACTCCAAAGGAGCAATGGCAAAATACAGCTTTTCATATTTATTAATAGGGTACAACATAATAATATCTGGTTTTTCAGCATCCATGTTAAAACCAAACAACTCCATAATAATAAATATCCTGAGATCCTTTGTCATGATAGGCCTTGCCCTATTTTTACTCTCAAAAATAAATCCCCAATACATTTGGTTCAGCAGTGTTTTATCAGAAGGCTTGACCCTTATATTCTCCTTAATAGTAATAAAAGCCCTGCTTGAAAATTAAAAAATAAAAATGCTTCACGTAGAGCGTAAAAAAATAATTTATAAAAAATTTTAAAATAAATTTTAAATCAAATATTTATTTTGTTCTCTCACACAATACACGCGGACCGGTAAACCGGTCCCTAGGCCCCACAAAAACCAACGAATAAATTTATTGTAATTTTATCCAAACATGGAATCCATGCAGAAACGTGGGGTAAATTTATGCGAACAGGTTTCACAAAAGAAAACCCATTCAACAGAATGTAGGGACCAATTTGAAGCCCTAACCCGATTTTTGTAAAAAAATCGTGGTAGGTCTCATGCAACTATTTGCCCAAATCTTTGATTTGGCTGCAAATATCTGCAATTGGTCCGATCGCCGTAAGGCGAATTTATTAAAACAAAATAAAAAAATGAAAAAAAGTAAATGCAGATTCAACCTCCACAGAAACAATAGGAAAGAAAAGCGTAAGCTTTTCCACCTTTAAAAAGCGTTTCGAGGGGTAAGGATGGGGAGTGCGAGGGGGACGTTAGGGACAATCGCAAGTCCATTAGTCCCCCTCGCGATACATATTTAAAATAAAAAAAGAGAAAGAAAAAATGTAGAAAAAATATAAATTGAAAAAACATAAAATAAAATAAAAATGTAAATTTAAAATAAATTTTAAATCAAATGCAGGTTTTGTTTTCCCACGTTATACACGCGGACCGGTAAACCGGTCCCTACAGGATTTTCAAGGGTTGTGGCAATAAGAAGTTTGTTTAAAATGAAAGGATTTCTTAAATAATTTAAAATTAATGTTAATTCAAAATTAAAATATAATTTTAAAAATGCTTCACGTAGAGCGTAAAAAAATAATTTATAAAAAATATTTATTTTTTTCTCCCACTCAACACATGTGGACCAGTTTACATGCTCACAAAAGAAAATCTCTGCAAAGGAATGCAAGGGCCAATTTTGAATACCTGAGGCGATTTTTGCAAAAAAACTTAAAAAAATTTTTTTTAAAAATTTTAAAAATAGTGTTGACAAATTTTTCCACAGCTCGTACAATCAAAAACAAGTTTAAAAAAGAAACTTAAAAATTAAAAACTATTTGAAAGAAAGAGTAAAAAGAATTTTAGTCTTTACAGAGAAGCTATATTGTGGTGAGAGTAGCAAGATGAGATCTTTTGAACATGATTCTTGATAGGGTGGTTCGATATTTAGAATCACACGGGAACTCCCGTTACAGAGTTAGTGTATGATGGTACATGAAGAGGCATTTTTTATTTTAAATGCAATTAAGGTGGTAACGCGGAATAATTTCGTCCTTTTTATCCTATATGGATAGAAAGGACGTTTTTTTTATTTAAATTTGATGGAGGAAAAATGATAGAACTAAAGAATGTAAGTGTAGCATTTGAAAATAAAAATAAGGTGGTACACGCACTAAGGGATGTATCTCTTAAAATAAAAGAAAAAGAAATATTTGGAATTGTTGGTTACTCTGGAGCCGGAAAATCAACCTTGGTAAGATGTATAAATTTACTTACAAGGCCGGATTCTGGAGAAGTATATATAAAGGGAGAGGATATAACAAAATTAACTGAAAAGGAACTTAGAAAAAAAAGAATGAAGATAGGGATGATTTTTCAACATTTTAATCTCTTTTCAACGAGGACTATATTTGAAAATGTCTACTATCCCTTGAAGCATTCAAAATTAAAAGAAAGTGAGAAAATTAAAAAAGTAGAATCACTTTTGAAACTGGTGGACATCTATGAAAAAAGAGATGATTACCCGAGTAAACTCTCAGGAGGTCAAAGACAGAGAGTCGCCATAGCAAGAGCACTTGCAAATGATCCTGACATACTTCTTTGCGATGAATCTACTTCAGCCCTGGATCCACAAAACACTTCTCAAATATTAAAACTTTTGAAGAAGTTAAATGAAGATCTGGGACTTACAATAGTCATCATAACTCACGAAATGCAGGTGGTTAAATCCATTTGCACAAAGTGTGCTGTAATGGAAAATGGAAACATTGTTGAGAGCAAATCTGTTTTAGAAATCTTTTCTAATCCAGAGCATAAACTTACAAAAGAGTTTATTGAAAGCACAATCCAATCAGAAGAAGTATTAGAAACTTTAAAAAATAATAAGGATTTAGTTACATCGGACAATTCAAAACTTGTAAGGCTTGACTATATAGGAGATTCAACCTTGGAGCCAATAATCCTTGAGCTTTATAAAAAGTTTGATGTAGTGACATCAATACTATGGGGCAATGTAGAGTTTATACAAAATACACCTCTTGGTGTGCTTATAGTTTCCTTAAAGGGAGATTGTAAAAACATCTTAGAAGCCTTTGACTACATGAAAGAAAAAAATGTAAGGGTAAGAGAACTTAGACTGGAGGAAGAAAATGAGTGAATTTTTTAAAAATGTAATAGCTATTAAAGGCGACTTTTTACCTGCAACTTTAGAAACAATTTATATGGTATTTTTTACTTCAATCTTTGCAGGTATAGCTGGACTAATACTTGGAATAGTACTTGTCACCACAAAACAAGGGGGAATACTGGAAAATAAAGTTTTAAACTCCATATTGGATAAGATTATAAACTTTCTTCGTGCTGTACCATTTATAATTCTTTTGGCAGTGGTAGCTCCACTAACAAAGGCAATTGTCGGCACAAGAATAGGAGCGACAGCAGCAATAGTTCCACTTTTCTTTGGAGCTTTCCCCTTTTATGCAAAGCAAGTAGAATCAGCCTTATCTTCAATAGATGAAGGGCTTATAGAAGCTGCAATTTCCATGGGGGATAGTCCCTTTTATGTAATCACAAGAGTTTATTTAAGAGAAGGACTTCAAAATTTAATAAGGGTTTCAGCCCTTACAATGATCTCTTTAATAGGACTTAGCGCCATGGCAGGAGCCATAGGAGCTCAAGACTTAGGTAAACTTGCAATAGCCACCGGTTATAATAGATTTCAAGACGACGTAGTAATAGTATCAATGGTCCTTATACTAATACTTGTGTATTTTGTACAAGGAATATCAAATTTAGCAATAAAAAAATTAGAAAGATGAGGAAAATAAAATGAAAAAAACAATTAAAATTTTAGGAATATTAGGATTAGCATTAGCATTAACAGCATGTGGTTCAAAAAATAAGGCAAACAAAGTAGACGAAAATATAGGAAAAGATCGTCCAGTTAGGATAGGAGTTGTAGGCACCAAGTCAGACACTTGGAATTTTGTAATAAAAAAACTTGAAAAAGAAGGAATAAAAGCAGAACTTGTTGAATTTACAGATTACAATCAACCAAATGCAGCACTTTTATCAGGAGATATAGATTTAAATTCATTTCAACATCAAAACTTCTTAGATCACTTTAACGAAGACAAAAAATCAAATATAGTTTCTATTGGTAAAACAGTGCTTGCACCCCTTGGCATCTACTCAAATAAGATAAAAGACGTAAATGAAATAAAAGATGGAGATAAAATTGCAATCCCTGACGACGTTTCAAACCAAGCAAGAGCCATAGCTCTTCTTCAAACTGCAGGACTTATAAAAGTTGACGGAAAACCAGGAGATCCATTGACACCTAAAAACATTATAGAAAATCCAAAGAACCTAGAAATAATTCCAATGGACGCATCACAAACAGCAAGAGCATTAGACGATGTGACCGCAGCATGTATAAACAATGGAGTAGCAACAGACGCTGGATATAGTCCAACAACAGATTCAATATTCTTAGAACCAGTAGACGAAAACTCAAAACCATATATAAATATAATTGCAGCAAGACCAGAAGACAAAGACAATGAAGTATTCAAAAAAATAGTAGCAGCATATCAATCTGACGATACAGAAGAAGTAATCAAAAAAGAAAGCAAGGGCTCTTCAATAGTAGCTTGGAAATAAAATAAAAAAACGAAAAAGAATAAATGTAGATTCAACCTCCACAGAAACAATAGGAAAGAAAAGCGTAAGCTTTTCCACATCTTAAAAGCGTTTCGAGGGGTAAGGAGGGGGAGTGTGAGGGGGACGATAGGGACAATCGCAAGTCCATTAGTCCCCCTCGCGTTACATATGTAAAATAAAAAATGAAAAAGAAAAAATTCAGAAAAAATTTCAATTGAAAATTTTTAAAAATAAAAATGCTTCACGTAGAGCATAAAAAATAATTTAAAATAAATTTTAAATCAAATATTTATTTTGTTCTCCCACATTATACACGCGGACCGGTAAACCGGTCCCTACAGCCCACAAAATCCCACACGTGAATGTGGGATAATTTTGTGAGAAAAGGTTCCAAGAGATTAAAACCTTACAAGCGAATGTAGGGACCAATTTATTGGTCCGGTCGCCGTCAGGCGAATGATTGAAAATAAAATAAAAAATGAGAAAGAAAAAATATAGAAAAAAGATTTATTGGAAAAATTTAAAACAAAATGCTCTATGTAGAGCGTAAAAAATATTTGTAAAAAATTTTAAAATAAATTTTAAATCAAATGCATGGTTTGTTTTCCCACAATATACACACGGACCAATAAATTGGTCCCTAGAGGATTTTTAAAGATTATGTTAAGAAAGAAGTTTGTTTAAAATGGAAGGATTTCTTAAATAATTTAAAATTAATGTTAATTCAAAATTAGAATATAATTTTAAAAATGCTTGGCGTGAAGCATAAAAAAAGACGATAATCAATCGTCCTCTTTTTTTGTACTCTCTCTGAGAATATTTGTATATTCCTTACAAATATTATCAAAAGCAATTAGCTCATCAACAGTAAATTTTTTTAAAAGAACCTTTCTGGTCTTTACAATATCAATATTGTCATATCTCTTGTGGGCAAGAGCAAGTTTCTCACCGCTGGGAGTAGTAGTCAGATGGTAAATCTTTCCATTTTCTTTAGAATTAACTCTGTCAATTAAACCGAAATTAATAAGCTTTCTAACAATTTGAGAAATAGCAGAAGTAGTCCTTTTCCATTGACTAGCAATTTCAGTAACGGTAGTATCAGGGTGATCATGAATATCTGTAAGAATATGAATTTCTACCATAGTAAGCTCAGGTCCGTAACCATAGTCCCTTCTAATGGAAAAATAATTGGAATAAGCCAAAATAAAATCATACATAGGATTCATTATCTTGGAAAGTTCTCTATATCTTTGAGAAACAATTTCCTCATCTTCATCTTTTTCAATCCAGGAATCTATAATATCATTTTCATAAATACTTTTATCACTTTTATAATCTTTCATAGGCACCTCTTTTTACAATTATAGCATAAAAAAACTTTAACAAGTTAATAATAAATGCTCTAAATAAAGTTGACAAGGCTATCAAATTTTATATAATATACTTAACGGTTAAGCTACTTAAATATATTTAATAGGAGGTAAAATGAATAAAAAAGAATTTTTAGAAAAATATTCTGTAAACAGACAAAATACCAATTGCTTAAAATGGGATTTTTTAAAGGTAAGATACAAAGATGACAATCTGGTTCCCATGTGGGTAGCAGATATGGATTTTAAAAGTCCAGAATGTATAAGAGAGGCTTTAAAAGAGAGAGTTGAACATGGAGTTTTCGGCTACAGCTTTAAACCTGAAAAATATTATGAAGCTTATTCAAATTGGATGGAAAAAAATTTTGATTATCCTGTAAAAAGAGAATGGGTTCGCACTTCAGTGGGAGTTGTACCGGCTTTATATTGGTTTATAAATTGTTTTACAAAAGAAAATGATTCAATACTAATTATGCCTCCTGTATATTATCCCTTCCATAACTGTATTACAGATACAAAAAGAAAAAAAGTAACGGTAGATTTAATACACAGGGACAATCAATATTATATTGATTATGAAAAAGCAGAAGAAGCAATAAAAAAAGAAAATGTAAAAATGATGATTTTCTGTTCTCCTCACAATCCTGCATCAAGAGTATGGAAAGAAGAAGAGCTGGACAAATTATTTGGCATTTGTAAGAAATATGGAGTTTTAATAATAAGTGATGAAATTCACCAAGACTTTACCTTTAACGGCAATAAACACACACCAGCACCAAGAGTAGGTAAGGGCAAGTACAAAGACAATATAATACTTGTAAATGCAGCATCAAAAAGCTTTAACCTTGCAGGCCTTGTACATTCAAACATAGTTATTGAAAACAAAGAACTTAGAGAAAAATTTGATCAATATCAAAACAACAACGTGCCAATGGAAGTAAACATAATGGGTTGCATTGCCACAAGAGCTGCCTATGAAGGTGGGGCTGAATGGCTAAATGCTCTTAGGGATATAATTTGGGAAAATTATATTTATCTTAAAGAAACATTAAATAGAGAACTTCCTCAAGTAGAAGTTGCAGATATGCAGGGAACCTATCTGCCTATGATAGATTTATCAAGTTTTATTGATGTAAAAGATGATGAAAAAGTAATAGTTAATAACATGCCCGTTTCAAAAAAATTAAAAGAATTTGTGCAAGATAAATGTAGGCTTGCAGTGGACTATGGAGCATGGTTTGGAGAAGAATATCAAGGCTATATAAGACTAAATCTTGCAACAACACCAGAAATGGTAAAAGAATCTGTTGATAATATAGTCAAAAATGCAAAAAGTTTATAAAAATAAGGCTTGGAAACAAGCCTTATAGGGTTAAAATTAAGGAGATACATATGAAAAATGAAAAAAAGTTTGGCTTTTTAGCCTTTTTACCACTAATTGTGTTTTTAGTACTTTATGTGGGAATAGGACTGTTTTTTACAGTTCAAGGTGTTGAATCACCATTTAGTAAATTTCCAAGACATGTTGCCCTTTTTGTAGGTATAGCTATAGCTTTAATTATGGAAAGAACAACTCCTATAGGTAAAAAAATTGATATTTTATGTGAAAATATGGGAAATTCAGGAGTTATGATGATAGGTCTTATTTACCTTTTAGCTGGTGGTTTTCAAGGAACTGCAGCGGCTATGGGCGGAAAGGACTCTGTTGTTAATTTCTGCTTAAATCATATACCATCACAATTTTTAGTTCCTGGTATATTTTTAATGGGTGCTTTTATTTCTACATCTATAGGAACATCTATGGGTACAGTTGCAGCCCTTGCACCAGTTGCTTTAAGCGTTGCTCAAGGGGCAGGTTTAAATGTACCTCTTACATGTGCAGCTGTTATAGGAGGTTCATATTTCGGCGATAACCTTTCTATGATATCAGATACTACAATTTCAGCTACTCAAGGGGTTGGCGCTGAAATGAAGGATAAATTTAAAATGAACTTTTTAATTGCTTTACCTGCTGCCATAGTTGCTGCAATTCTTTATGGAATTTTAGGAGGTTCAGGGGCTATAGTTGAAAAGCCTGACTATGACTTAATACAGATACTTCCCTATATTTCAGTATTAATTACAGCTCTTATGGGCGTTAATGTTGCCGTTGTATTATTTTCGGGAATTTTATTATCCGGGCTAATAGGTCTCGTTCAAGGTAATTTAACTATTATTACTTGGGCACAAGCAACAGGGGAAGGAATGTCCGATATGTTTAGTATAACTATTGTGGCTATTTTAGTATCTGGAATTATTGGTCTTGTAAGATATTATGGTGGAGTTGAGTGGCTGGTAAATGCAATAACTTCGAGAATCAAAACCCGTCGTGGAGCAGAATATGGGATATCATTTTTGTCAGGAATCTTATCAGCTGCTTTGATTAACAATACAATAGCAATAATTATAGCGGCACCAATGGCAAAAGAAATTGGCTCGAAATATAATATAGCTCCAAAGAGGTTAGCATCGCTTTTAGATATCTTTGCCTGTGCCTTTATTGCCCTAATGCCTCATGACGGAGGAATGCTAATAGTAACAGGACTTTCCAACGCATCACCTATAGAGGTGTTGAAATATTCTTTCTACTTCTTTGCATTAATAATCGCAGCTCTAATTACTATACACTTCGGTCTTATGAGAACGGAAGAAGAAAAAGCAATAAAAGATTGAAAAATAATTATTCATTAAGACAAAGTAAATTTTTATTTTGTCTTAATTTTTTTGTATCTTTTTAATAATAAAAAAGATGGGATATAATATTATTATGAGTTTTTATATTTTAAGTAAGGAGGAAAAATGAAATACAATTTTGAAAAAATAATAGACAGAATGGGAAAAGATGCCATAGCAGTAGAAGTTTTAGGTCAGAGACCGGGTTTTGCACCAGATAAACCTAAGGCAGGGTTTGACATAATCCCCATGTGGGTTGCAGACATGAACTTTGAAACTGCACCAAGTATTCCTGAAGCTATTATAGAAAGGACAAAACACCCTCTATATGGATATTTTGCACCAAGAAAAGAATATTTTGAAGCCATTATTAACTGGCACAAAAAATACAAACATGTAGATGACATTAAAGAAGAATATATAGGATATGAAAATGGAGTTTTGGGTGGACTTATAAGTGCTATGAACGTAATCTGTTCAAAGGGCGACAATGTCCTTTTACATTCACCAACTTATATAGGTTTTACAGGATCTTTGGAAAATAACGGCTACAATATAATTCATTCTCCACTGGTTTTAGATGAAAACAACATCTATAGAATGGACTATGAAGACATGGAAAAGAAGATTGTAGAAAACAATATCCACGCTGCAATATTCTGCTCACCTCACAATCCTACAGGAAGAGTATGGGAAAAAGAAGAAGTAGAAAAGGCAATGGAAATCTACAAAAAACATAATGTATATGTAATATCAGATGAAATTTGGTCAGACATAATAGTGGGAGAAAATCGTCATGTAGCTACACAATCAGTATCAGAAGACGCAAAACAAAGGACCATAGCCCTATATGCTCCATCAAAAACTTTTAACCTTGCAGGCTTAATAGGAAGCTATCATATAATTTATAATGACTGGCTAAGAGATAGGGTCTTAAAAGAATCATCTTTAAGCCATTATAATGATATGAACGTGTTATCAATGTACGGACTAATAGGAGCTTACTCCGAAACAGGAGATCAATGGGCTCAAGAAATGCTTGAAGTAATAAAGGGAAATCTTGAGTATGCAACAAAATTCATTGACGAAAACTTTGAAGGAGTAAAATACAGCAAGCCTCAAGGAACTTATATGCTTTTTATAGATTGCACTGAATATTGCAAGAAAAATAATGTAAGTATAGAAGAAATAGAAAAAGCAGGCTGGGATGTTGGAGTAGCATGGCAAGATGGTAGAATGTTCCATGGACCTCACCACATAAGATTGAACTTAGCTCTACCTCTATCAAGAGTTAAAGAAGCTTTTGACAGAATGAAAAAATATGTTTTTGTAAAATAAGAGAGAAAAATAACTCGCTTTATAAGTCGGGTTATTTTTTTATTTAACATACAAGTTATTTATTGATAAACTATTAGTGAAATTATTTAAGGAGATAAAGATGGATGATTTTGACAGAAAAATTATTGATGAAATAGAAAATAGTTTTGATTTTTTGGTAAAAACTAGAAGATTTTTTCATACTCATCCGGAGCTTTCGGGAAAAGAAATAAAAACTTCTGAATTTTTAAAAGATCAGATGAAAAGTTTGGGTTTAGAAATTAAAGAGGTGAAGGGGACGGGCTTTTATGCTGTCCTTGATACAAAAAAGCCGGGGAAAACATTGGGTATAAGATCTGATATTGACGGCCTTCCCATTGAGGAAAATAAGTGCAATATGACTTGTGAAAAAGTTTCGGTTTCTGAAAATAAGGGCATTATGCATGCCTGTGGTCATGACGGCCATATGGCAATGCTTCTTAATTCTGCAAAAATTTTGACAAAATATAAGGAGGCTCTAAGGGGAAAAATCATTTTTATTTTTGAAGAGGGAGAAGAATTGGGAACGGGTATCCGACCTATGATAGAGGAGCTTAAAAAACTTAAGATTGATGGAATTTATGGAAATCATTTAGTTTCTTTTATGGATGTGGGATCTATAAGTTTTACTCCAGGCCCTGTTATGGCAGGATCTGCCATAATTGATTTTACCGTTCATGGAAAGGGTGGACATGGTTCCAGACCAGATCTTTCTATTAATCCAATTTTTGCAGCTGCAAATATTATTAATGGCCTAGCTTCTGCTTGGGTAAATCAAATTGATGTTACTAAAACTGTTACTTTAGGTCTAGGTTCAATAAATGGAGGTCAACAGAGAAATATTATTCCAGACACTGTAAGGGTTACGGGAACAATGAGATTTTATGATGTGGATGAAGGGAAAAAAGCTTATGAAGTTTTAAAAAATGTTGCGGAAAATATAAGTGCCGCTAGTAGGTGTAGCCTTGAATTTACCAAGGAGTCCGGCTTTAAGGAAGGTCCTGTTATAAATGATGAAAAACTTTCCAATCTGGCAAATTCTGCCATAAGGGATCTTGAAATTTTTGATCTTCATCAAAAGGAAATTTGGTTTGCTTCAGAATCTTTCAGTTTTTATAGGAGCATAGCACCTAGTTTATTTGCCTTTGTAGGCATTAGAAATAGGGAAAAGGGCATTTATTCAGAGCATCACAATGAGCATTTTGACATGGATGAGAGGGCTTTAAAATATGGAAGTCTTGCTCAAGTAAAATTTGCTAGGGAATTTTTAACGAAGGACTATGAAAACATTAACTTGACATAATTTACCATAATGCTATTATATTAATTAAGTAGATATTTTTAAATCTTCAGGGCGAGGTGTAATTCCTCACCGGCGGTAAAGTCCGCGAGCATTTGCATGAATCGGTGAAATTCCGATACCGACGGTTATAGTCCGGATGAAAGAAGTAATATTTTTGTAAGCCTTGAAAGGGGCTTTTTTTTATGGAATTAGACGAATTATTTATTAAAAAAACAATTGAACTTGCAAAACTTGGAAGAGGACACACAAGGTCAAACCCTCTTGTAGGGTGCGTTATTGTAAAAGATGGGAAGATTATTTCTCAGGGTTATCATGAAAAATTTGGAGAAAACCATGCTGAAAGAAATGCAATTTTAAATTCAAAGGTTTCTCTTGAAGGCTCAGATCTTTATGTAAACCTGGAGCCCTGCTCTCATTTTGGCAAGACTCCACCATGTACAGATTTAATTATTAAATCAAAAATTAAAAGAGTTGTGGTGGGCTGCCTTGATTCAAATGAAAAAGTTGCAGGCAAGGGGATTCAAAAATTAAGGGACAATGGAATTGAAGTAAGGCTGGGAGTTTTAGAAGACCAATGTCGGGACTTAAACAAAAAGTTTTTTTATTTTATTAAAAATAAAAGACCCTATGTAGTTTTGAAAACTGCAACAAGTCTTGATGGAAAAATTGCAACTTTTACAGGAAATTCCAAGTGGATAAGTTCTGAAGCTTCAAGAAGATTTGCCCATAGTTTAAGAAATGATTTAGACGGAATTTTAGTTGGCATAAATACAATTATTAAAGATGATCCAAGTCTTAATGTAAGAGATATTTTAAATCCATCTCAGCCCAATAGAATTATTGTGGATTCTAAGCTTAGGATTCCTTTGGATTCAAAGCTCTTAAAAAAAGATATAGGAAGTAAAACTTATATTTACACAAGCAAAAATTATGACAGGGAAGTTTATAAAAAACTTTGTAGGGTTGAAAACCTTGAAATTGTTGTAACAAATTCAGATAAGCAAGTGGATTTAAGGGAAATGCTTAAAGATTTAGGTTCAAAAAATATTTCAAGTATCCTTCTTGAAGGAGGGGGGAATTTAAATTTTTCCATGTTAAGTGAGGGCCTCGTAAATTACGGATATTTTTTCTTAGCTCCTAAAATAATAGGAGGAAGAGATGCTCTTACAAGTGTTGAAGGTCAAGGTTTTAAAAATTTAGAAGATTCCATAAGGTTAAAAAATATAAAAATTGACAGGTTTGATGAAGATTTGTGCATAAGAGGTGAAATATGTTTACCGGAATAATTGAAGAAGTGGGGATAGTTGAAAGTATACAAAAGAAAAATGACCTTTATAAAATTAAAATTAGGGCAAAAAAAGTTACTGACATAGGTCTTGGAGAGTCCATTGCAACAAATGGAGTTTGCCTTACAGTGACAAATTTAGGCAAAGATTTTTTTGAGGCTGATATTATGAAGGCAACTATTGATGGGACGACTTTAAAAGAAATAAAAAAGGGTTCTTTTGTAAATCTTGAAAGGGCTCTTCCTTCTAATGGGAGATTAAATGGTCATATTGTTCAAGGCCACGTTGATGGACTGGGCAGGATAATAAAAATTGTAAATTTAAATAATCTTGTGGAATATCACATAAGCGCCTCTAAAGAAATTTTAAAGTATATAGTAAAGAAAGGTTCAGTTACCCTTAACGGCATCTCTCTTACAGTATCAAAAGTAAATGCAGATTCTTTTGTAGTTTCCATTATTCCCACAACTTTAAAGGAAACCACCCTTACCAAACTTAGGACAGGAGATTTAATAAATATTGAAACTGATATTATAGGTAGGTACATTGAAAGACTTTTTACTCCCTATAGGGAAAGTGAAATTTCAATGGATTTGCTTAAAGATTTTTAAGGAGTAGATATGAAAATTAATACTATTGAAGAAGTTGTAAAAGCACTTAAAAATGGAGAAATAATCATTGTTACTGATGATCCAGACAGGGAAAATGAAGGAGATTTCATTTGTGCGGCAGAATTTGCCAGTCCTGAAAATATTAATATGATGGCAAAATATGCCAGGGGCTTAATCTGTATGCCCATGAGTAAGTTTTATGGAGAAAAACTTGGTTTACCTCAAATGGTAAATGAAAACACAGATAATCATTCAACGGCATTTACAGTTTCAATTGATCATAAGGATACAAGTACGGGAATTTCTGCCTATGAAAGAAGTTTAACTGCAATAAAAACAACAGAAGATTCTGCAAGTCCTGAAGATTTTAGAAGACCGGGTCATATGTTTCCTTTAATTGCAAGGACAGGGGGAGTTTTAGTAAGAAGGGGTCATACAGAAGGAACTGTAGATCTTTTAAAAATAGCAGGTCTTAAAGAAATTGGTCTTTGTTGTGAAATTATGGCTGAAGACGGCCACATGTTAAGGGGAAAGGATATTTTTGCCCTTGCTGAAAAGTTTAATATGAAAATCACAACTATTGATGCCATTGCAAAATATAGAAAGAAACATGAAAAAATGGTGAGAAAAATAGCTGTGGCAAAACTTCCTACAAAATATGGAGAGTTTACAGCTCACGCCTATTTAGACACTATTACTGGAGAACATCACGTTGCCCTTGTTAAGGGAAATATAGGAGATGGAAAAAATCTTCTTTGCAGAGTTCACTCTGAATGTTTAACAGGAGATGCTTTCGGTTCTTTAAGGTGCGACTGTGGAAATCAGCTACAACTTGCCATGAAAAGAATTAATGAAGAGGGTAGAGGCATCCTTTTGTACATGAGACAGGAAGGAAGAGGAATAGGACTTTTAAATAAAATTCGTGCCTATGCCCTTCAAGACCAAGGTATGGATACAGTTGAAGCAAATCTTGCTTTAGGTTTTCCTGAAGATATGAGAGATTATTCAAAAGGGGCACAAATTTTACAAGACTTGGGAGTTCATGAATTAAGGCTTTTAACAAATAATCCAGACAAGGTATATTCTTTGGAAGAATATGGAATGGAAATAAAGGAAAGAGTCCCCATAGAAATTAAGTCAAATGAAGTGGACAGATTTTATTTAAAGACCAAAGCAAAAAAAATGAAACATATTTTAAAAGAATTTGAGGAGGAAAAATGAGAATTCACGGTGGAGACCTTACTGCAAAAGGTAAAAAGTTTGCAATAATAGTAGGAAGATTTAATGAATTTATAGGATCAAAATTATTGGACGGAGCTATAGACGGCTTAAGTCGTCATGGAGTAAAAGAAGATGAAATTGAGATTTTTTGGGTTCCTGGTGCTTTTGAAATTCCCCTTATAGCTCAAAAGTGTGCAGAATCAAAAAAATTTCATGCTGTAATTTGTCTTGGAGCAGTAATAAGAGGAGCAACTTCTCATTTTGAATATGTTTCAAGTGAAGTTTCAAAGGGAATTGCACAAACATCTTTAAAAACAGGAATTCCAGTAATATTTGGAGTCCTTACAACAGATTCTATTGAACAGGCCATAGAACGTGCAGGGACAAAAGCTGGAAATAAAGGATTTGAAGCAGCAGTTTCAGCTATAGAAATGGTAAATTTAATTGATCAAATAAATTAATTATGTTTAAATATTTAATACGAAAGGAGTTAAAAAATGAATACTGAAAAATATAGGGTTATACATGACAAGCCTATTAACTTGGGAAAATTTTCAACAAGAGCTCCAAAAGATTTTGAAAAAGATATTACAAAAAAAGAACTTACACCGGAAAATCTTGAAGTTTTAAAAGTTTTACAAGAAAAATTATATGCTGAAAACCAAAGAGGTATTGTAATAGTTTTACAGGCCATGGACGCTGCTGGAAAAGACGGTATAATAAAACATGTCCTGACCGCTTTAAACCCTCAGGGAACGCCTGTGAGAGCTTTTAAACAGCCTTCTAATGAAGAACTGGACCATGATTATTTGTGGAGAATAAATAAGGCTCTTCCGGCAAGAGGAGAAATAGGTATTTTTAACAGAAGTCACTATGAAGATGTTATAGTTACAAGAGTTCATAATCTTTTAGAAAATTCAAATCTTCCTGAAGAATTAATTGAAGATGATGTTTGGAAAAAAAGATACAGACAGATAAATGATTTTGAAAAATATCTTTATGAAAATGGCTTTGAAGTTTTAAAATTCTTTTTACATGTTTCGAAGGAAGAACAACGTTTAAGACTTCTTGATAGGGTTGAAAGACCTGATAAACATTGGAAATTTTCCTATTCAGACATTGAAGAGAGAAAATACTTTGAAAAATATATGAAAACTTATGAAAGCGTTTTAAAAAATACTTCAACGGAATATGCCCCCTGGTATATTTTACCGGCTGACCAAAAATGGTTTTCAAGGTTTTTAATTTCCGAGATTTTAAGACAAAAACTTGAAAAAATGAATCCGGAATTTCCAAAATTGAGTAAAGAAGAGGAAAGTCAACTGGGAGAAGCAAGAAAGATTTTAAAAGCAGAAGAATAGATTTTAAAAGAGCAATTAATTTTGCTCTTTTTTATTTGTAAAATGACTTGAAAACGTATATCATATTATATTTTGCTAATTTGATTGTTTATTAGCAGGGTGATATGATACTTAAAATAAAAGTTTTTTTAAACTTAAAGAAGGGAGAGATTTAATGGAAGACGTAAAAATTGTAAAAGAAATTATTGACAGCAAGAAAGAAGGCTACAGAAAGCTAAGTGATGCCATTTGGGACAATCCAGAGCTGGGTCTAGAAGAATTTAAAAGCCAAAAAATTCTTTGCGATGCAATTAGAAAAGAAGGCTTTGAAGTTAAAGAAGGTCTTGCGGATATGCCTACAAGTTTTGTGGCAACTTGGGGAGAAGGTAAGCCTGCAATCGCTTTTACAGCAGAGTATGATGCTCTACCCGGACTTAGCCAAAAGGAATGTTCTTTGAAACAGGAAGCTTTGACAGAAAAAGGAGCTGGTCATGGTTGTGGCCACAATCTTTTGGGAGTAGGTGCAATAGCTGCAGCTTTTGTTTTAAAGGCCTACATGGAAAAAGAAAATAAAAAGGGAACAATTAAAATTTTCGGGACTCCTTCTGAAGAAAGAGATGCCGGAAAAACATTTATGGCAAGAGATGGAATTTTTGACGGTTTGGACATAGGTTTTACTTGGCATCCCGCTTCAGTAAATTCTGTTTGGGAATGTGGATCTCTTGCAAATGTAATTGCAACTTTTAAATTTAAGGGAATAAGCTCTCACGCAGCTGCATCTCCTGAGTTAGGTAGATCTGCTCTTGATGCCTGCGAACTTATGAATGTGGGAGTTAATTACTTAAGAGAACATGTTAAAAGTGATATTAGAATGCACTATTCGTACTTGGATGTTGGAGGAAAGGCTCCAAATGTAGTTCAAGCAAGTGGGGCAGTTTATTATTTTATAAGAGCTCCAAGGATGGAAGATGCCATGTCAGCCTATGAAAGAGTTGTAGATTGTGCAAAAGGTGCAGCTCTTATGACAGGAACTAAGTTAGATGTTGAATTTGATTTGGCGATTTCGGATTATCTTCCAAACCCAACTTTGACAAAATTAATGGAAGAAGCTTTAAAAGATATAGGAGGTCAAGATTATAGTCAAGAAGATTACAAGGAAGCAAAAAAATTTATGACCACTTTAAGTCCTGAAATTATAGACGGAACCGTAAAAAGTCTGTCAAGATTTGTAGGCATGGCCAAGGCTAAGGAATATGCAGAAAAAGGCCTTATAAGTGACATTATAATAATGGGAAAAAATTCAGATATGGCAAACGGCTCAACAGATGTTGGAGATTTTAGTAAATGCGTTCCCACAGCCCAATGTTTAATTTCAACAGCAGCCTTTGCAACTCCTCTTCACTCTTGGCAAAGAGTTTCTCAAGGAAAAACTGAAATTGCAAAAAAAGGTATGGATAGAGCAGTTGGCACTTTAGCCCTAACTGCAATAAGAGCTTTAAATAATCCTGAAATTATAAAAAAAGCAAAAGAAGAATTAATTGAAGAAAGAGGAGAAAAATATATTTCTCCAATACCTAAAGAATTAAAAATAAGAGATCCAAAAATTCAAGCATAATTTTAACAGGAGGTTATTATGAACGTTAGAGATATAGTCAATGGAAAATCACTATATATTATGGTAATTTGTTCCCTACTTATAGTAGTTGCATTTATTTTAGTATCATTAAAACTTGCAATAAAAAGAGCAAAAGAATTGGGATTTACAAATAAAGATATTAATAAGGTTATAAAATCATCGGTACTTTTTTCTATAGTGCCATCAGTATCAATAGACATAGGACTTGCAAGTTTATCTACAGTTGTAGGTACACCCTGGGCATGGTTTAGACTATCAGTTATAGGAGCTCTTATGTATGAGCTTACTGCTGCAAGTATGGTAACAAGTGCTGCAGGTTATGAAAACATGTCGGAATTTATAAATGGAACGGATGTAAACTTAGTTCCTGCAATTTTTATGGTAATGAGTATAAGTATAATTTTTGCAGCAGTTTTAAATATATTCTTAGGTAAGTCTTACCACAAGGGAGTAACAAAATTTAAAACTAAGAGTGGAGCAGAAGGTACTTTAATAATAGGTTACTTTACTCTTGCAATGATTACAGTACTTTCCATATCTCAACTACTTAAAGGAAAAGTTTCCATTCTTGTTTTTGCAGCAAGTTTTTTAGTTTCCATTATTCTTTTAAAACTTGCAGAAAAGATGAAGATATCTTGGATGAAAGAATTTGTTTTAGCCTTTGCACTTATTGTAGGAATGGGACTTTCAATTATTTTTGAAAGCATGCTTTTATAGGAGGAAATCATGGATAATAAAGATTTACAAAAAACAAAATATTTTAATACAATTCACAGAGTAGGAAGAATAGGATCTGTATTAAGTATAGGTGCCATGCTTTTAGTTCCATATTTAATTGCAGTATCTTACAGCTTAAGATTTGATTTAAAAGAAGTTTTAGCCATAGCAAGTACTCTTCTTGCAGTTTTCATTCCAACAGTTCTTGCAGAATTTATAAGTTATGGACCTATTTTAGGATCTGGAACTTATCTTGCATATATAACCGGAAATGTTACAAACTTAAAAATTCCCTGTGCCTTAAATGCTCAAGCTCTTATGAACTTGGAACAAGGCACTGAAGAATCTGATGTAATAAGTTTGATTGCAATAGCTTCATCATCACTTATTACAATGTTAATAATAGCCTTAGGAGTTGTTCTTTTAATTCCTCTTCAACCATTTTTACAATCAGAACCAGTTCAAGTAGCATCTAAATATATTTTACCTGCCCTATTTGGTTCCTTATTCTATACAATGCTTTCAGGAAATAAATCAGGTAAAAATACTGTTAAGAATAAACTTTTACCCCTATGTGTTCCTGCAGTAATTATGATTATTTGGCATTTGACAGGTGGTAAAGTTGTAGGAAAAGAAGGTATTTGGATTGTAATTTCCATTATAATGTCAGTAATTTGTGCAAAAATAATGCTTAAGACAGGACTTGTAAAAATCATTCCTGCAAATACAGAAGAAAAGAAATAGATAGATTCTTTGTATCTTGACTTTAAAAATATTTAAATGTATAATTTAAGCTAATTTAATAAGACTGTGAAGAGAAATAGTAAAGTCGTATCGGCTAAAGAGAGCTTTCGTTTGGTGCAAGAAAGTGTCGTAAAACTTGAATCCGTCTCGGAGTCATACATTTAAAGAGGATTCGAAAGAATCAAATTGGGTGGCAACGCGGTTAAACCGTCCCTTTATAGGGGCGGTTTTTTTATGCAATAATAAATAAAATTTGAGAGGAGAAAAAAATGCTTGATATTAAATTTTTAAGGGAAAATCCTGATTTAGTAAAGGAAAATATTAAGAAAAAATTCCAAGATGAAAAAATCAAACTTGTAGACAAAGTTATTGAACTTGATAAGGATTTTAGAGATTCAAAAACTAAGGGTGATGAACTTCGTGCAAAAAGAAATTCCCTTTCTAAACAAATCGGAATGCATATGCAAAAGAAAGAAAAAGAATTGGCAGAAGAAGTTAAAAATGAGGTCAATAAAATAAATGAAGAACTAAACTCCCTTGAAGAAAAAGAAAAAAATCTGGAAGCAAAAGTAAAAGAAATAATGATGGTAATTCCTCAAATGATTGCCGATACAGTTCCTATAGGAAAAGACGACAGTGAAAATGTTGAGCTTCAAAGATTCGGAGAACCTAAAGTTCCCTCTTATGAAGTTCCTTACCACATAGATATTATGGAAACTTTTGACGGAATAGATCTTGATGCTGCAAGAAAAACATCAGGAAACGGCTTTTATTATTTAAGAGGAGATATAGCAAGACTTCACTCTGCAATTTTATCTTATGCAAGAGACTTTATGATTAACAAGGGCTTTACCTATTATGTACCACCCTTTATGATTAGAAGTGATGTTGTAACGGGAGTTATGTCTTTTTCAGAAATGGAAAATATGATGTATAAAATCGAAGGAGAAGACTTATATCTAATAGGCACAAGCGAGCACTCAATGATAGGAAAATTTATAGATACAATAAGTCCAGAAGAAGATATGCCTCTTACTTTAACCTCTTATTCACCTTGTTTTAGAAAAGAAGTTGGGGCTCACGGAATAGAAGAAAGAGGAGTTTACAGAATTCACCAATTTGAAAAACAAGAAATGGTTGTAATTTGCAAACCAGAAGATTCTCCCTATTGGTACGATCAACTTTGGAACAACACTGTAGAATTTTTCAGAAGTCTTGAAATCCCTGTAAGAACCCTTGAATGCTGTTCAGGAGACCTTGCTGATTTAAAAGTTAAATCTCTTGATGTAGAAGCTTGGTCACCTCGTCAAAAGAAATATTTTGAAGTAGGTTCTTGTTCAAACTTGGGAGATGCTCAAGCAAGAAGACTTAATATAAGATTAAAGGGTAAAGACGGAAATTATTTAGCACACACCTTAAACAATACGGTAGTTGCACCGCCAAGAATGTTAATAGCTTTTCTTGAAAATCTTCTTCAAGAAGACGGAAGCGTAAAAATTCCTGAGCCTTTAAGACCATATATGGGCGGTATGGAAAAATTAGTTCCTAATAAAAATAAATAAAATTTAAGTTTAAAAATTAAAGAATTTTTGATAAAATAATAATACATTAGGGAGTAGCAAAAATTTATCAATCGTCATTACGGTTAAACCCGGTTGATAAAACCTAAAAGGTATGCAAGACTTTTGTTTTTTTAAGCAAAAGTCTTTTTTTTATAGGAGGTAAGATGGACTGGTATAAAAAGAAAATTGATGAAACAGCAGAATTATTTTCATCGGACATTAAAAAAGGGCTAAGTAGTGAAAAGGCAAATAAGGCCCTGAAAAAATATGGAAGAAATGAATTAAAACAGGAAGAAAAAAAGCCATTAATTGAAAAATTAAAGGACCAATTTTTAGACCCTATGATTATAATTCTTATAATAGCTTCAATATTATCAGCATTTACAGGAGATAAGGTAGAAGCGGTAATAATTATAGCCATAGTTGTTGTAAATGCAATTTTATCCCTCTATCAAGAAGGAAGAGCGGAAAAAGCTATAGCAGCATTACAAAAAATGAGTTCTCCCAAGGCAAAAATAATAAGAGACGGAAGAGAAATGGAAATTGAAAGTGGTCTTTTAGTTCCAGGTGACTTGGTTGTTTTAGAAACGGGCGATATAGTTCCTGGAGATTTAAGACTTATAGAATCTCAAAACTTAAAAATTGATGAATCTTCTTTAACTGGAGAATCAGTTCCCGTAGAAAAAGATGCAAAAAAAGTTTATACCCAAGATGAGGGAATAGGAGATAGAAAAAACATAGCCTACAGCTCCACAGTGGTCTCATATGGACGTGGAAAAGGCCTTATAGTAGCAACAGGTCACCAAAGTGAAATAGGAAAGATAGCGACCTCTATAGCCCTTGTAGATAATGAAGAAACTCCCCTGCAAAAAAAACTTGCAGGCCTTTCAAAGACCCTGGGTCTTCTTGTAATTGGTATTTGTATAATAGTTTTTATTGTAGGAAAATTATATAAAAATGACACTTTAGAAATGTTTATGACGGCAATTGCCCTTGCAGTTGCAGCAGTTCCTGAAGGACTGCCTGCTATTGTAACAATAGTATTGTCTTTAGGCATGGGCAAGATGGCGGATAAAAATGCAATTGTTAAAAAACTTCTTGCAGTAGAAACCCTAGGCACAACAACTGTAATATGCTCAGATAAAACAGGAACCCTTACTCAAAACGAAATGACAGTTGTAAAAGCCTTTGTAGATAATGCGGAAATAGACGTTTCCGGAACAGGTTATGTTCCCCTGGGACAACTTTCTTCAAAGGATAAAAAAATTGAAGATATAGAAGATTTAAAAATTCTTTCAGATATAGCCGGTCTTACAAATGATGCAAGACTTGGTTTTGACGGGGAAAAAGTTCAAATAGGAGGAGATCCTACTGAAATTGCTCTTTTAACCTTTACTGAAAAGCAGGGAACAAAAGTAGCTCACTTAAATAAAAATCACCAAAGAATTGAAGAAATCCCCTTTGATTCTGAAAGAAAGATGATGACAACTTTTCATAACTATAAAGAAAAAGTTGTCTCCTTTACAAAGGGTGCACCGGATATAATTTTACAAAGATGCAGTCACATCCTTGAAGATGGAGAAATTAAGGAATTAACAGAAGAAAAAAGAGAAAAAATTTTAAATAAAAATATAGAATTTGCAAGACAAGCTTTGAGAGTTTTAGCATATTCCTACAGAAGTTTTGAAGAGCTTCCCAACAATATAAATTCAGATACTATTGAAAATCAAATGGTATTTGTAGGACTTACAGGCATGATAGATCCTGCAAGACCAGAAGCAAAAGAAGCAATAAAAGAATGTAAACGAGCAGGAATAATTCCAATTATGATAACGGGAGATTATTTTGAAACAGGACTTGCCATAGCAAAGGAACTGGGCATTGCAAAAGATGCTTCGGAAGCCATAGTAGGGGCAGAACTTAACAACATGACTGAAGAAGAAATAAGAGAAGTTGTTAAGAAAAAGAGAGTTTTCACAAGAGTAAGCCCTGAAAATAAAGTACAAATTGTAAGAGCTTTAAAACAAAATGGACACATAGCTGCCATGACCGGAGACGGAGTAAATGATGCTCCAGCAATAAAAAAAGCTGATATTGGTATTGCAATGGGTATAACAGGAACGGATGTTGCCAAATCAACTGCAGAAGTTATTTTAACAGACGATAACTTTGCAACTATAGTAAATGCTGTTGAAGAAGGTCGTATAATTTATTCAAACATTAAAAAATTCGTTTCCTATTTGTTATCCTGCAACATAGGAGAAGTTTTAATAGTTTTAATTTCAATTTTATTAAATCTTCCTGTACCCCTTATTCCGATTCAACTTTTGTGGTTAAATTTAGTAACAGATTCTTTTCCAGCCCTTGCTCTGGGAGTAGAAAAGGGTGATGAAGGAATAATGGACGAAGCTCCAAGAAGTCCTAAAGAACCAATACTTGATGATGAAATAAGAATTACAGTAATAGTTCAATCAATAGCAATAACAATTGCAACAATAGGTGCTTATATAATAGGCTTAAAGTGGTTCGGGAAAGAAGGCATAGGTCTTGAATATGCAAGGACAATGGCATTTGGAACCTTAATTCTTGCAGAACTTTTAAGATCTTATTCTTCAAGATCTATAAGATATACAATTTGGCACATAGGACCTTTTTCCAATAGTAAATTAGTTTTAGCAACAGCTTTTTCATTTTTACTAATGGTAATTGTAATGTATGTGCCCCACGTAAGAGAACTTTTCCAATTGGAAAATATAGGTCTTCGTGAATGGATAGTTGTTTTAATAGGAGGCTTCATTCCTCTTATCCTTGGTGAAATTCAAAAAGTAATAAGATTTTCAAAATTTCACAGAGAAAATCCCTATAAGGAAATAGAAGATTGATCTTTTTATAAATTAAAAATATATTAAAAATAATCGGCAATATAAAGATAAAATTCTTTTTGCCGATTTTTTTCAATTTCATGTATAATATTTTTAAGATAAGATATTTGTTAATTCATAGGAAGGGAGCAAACTTATGAAAGAAAAAAATAAAACTTTATATAAAATAGGGAAGATTTTTTTAATAGTCCTTTTACTTATATTTTTATTTATAGCAAATTCCTTTTTCGGCAATCCGATTTCAAAAATTTTAGTGGATAGGACGGCGGATAAATACATAGAAAACAATTATAAAGACCTTAAATTAATAAGAGATAAGACCATCTACAATTTTAAATCTGGAACTTATGATATTCATTTAAGAGATGAAAATAGTATTGACAGTAATTTTGTCCTCAGCTTTAATAAGTTGGGAGGACTTATATATGACACTTATGGAGATAGGATATTTAACACATATTCAAGATTTATGGAGGGGCTTTACCAATATGGAAGAAAAATTGAAGAGGAAAATAAATTTCCATATAAAATAACCCTTGAGCCAATAGAAAAGGATGGCTATAAAAATATTTTCACCATAGATGAAAAAATTGATTTTAATAATTTTCCCTATCAAGTTAAGGCAAATGCTTATGGCTTCTGTGAAAATCCAAGTTTTGAAGAAGCTTTAAAAATTCTTAAAGAACTTCAAAAGATTATGGACTCAAGTCCTCTTGAAACTGAAGAATTTTCCATAATACTTGTTCCTGGAAAGGATAGAAAAGAAAATGTAGAAGCTGTTTCTTGGGAAAATGCCCTTTCAATTTTTGATATAAAGGCTGAAACTATAAGAAAGGGAGACCTTAAGGAATTGAAACATTTAAAAGAAGTTCAAAGTCAAGAGAAAAAAGATGAAGAATAGAAATAAAAAATAGGAGGTATTTATACCTCCTATAAATTTTCTTTTTCAAGTTTTAAAAGCTTTTCTTTTATTTTAAGTCCACCGGCATAACCTGTTAAACTTCCATTTTTTCCTATAACCCTGTGGCAAGGGATTATTATCCATAGGGGATTTTTATTGTTTGCATTTCCCACAGCTCTTGCAGCTTTGGGATTTTTTATTTCTTCAGCAATTTGACCATAGGTTTTTGTTTGACCGTAGGGGATTTTTAAAAGTTCTTTCCAACATTTTTCTTGAAATTCTGTTCCCTGAGCCTTAAATTTTACAGTGAATTTTTTTCTTTTGCCCTTAAAATATTCTTCCAACTCTTTAAAACATTGGTCGCTTATTTTTGATTTTTCATCTTTATGAGAAATCCCGTCCAAAAGTTTTATAGATTTTATAAAATCCTTTTCATAACCTATTTCTATAAAAGTTTTATCAGGATCAAAGTCCGTTTTATAGTAGGCAAATTTCATTTTTATCTCCATAAAAAACTTAAAAATTTAATTTCTTTTATTAAATTTTTAATCCATTTTACTTAATCGACCTGTAAGTTTTTCCTTTTTAAGTCTTATTATGAGGGTATGGTCACAGGATCTTTCTATTACTTTTTTTGCTTCTTGTAAAAAGTTTTTGGAGTGTTTTTTTACTAAGGATTCAAGAACTTTTACTTTTTCATTTTTATTTTCAACTATTTGAGCAAGGCCTTCATAGAGGATGGAAGTGAAATTGAAGGTAAATTTTTCTTCCACTAATTTGTGGGAGATGACAATAGAAAAAGCTGCACGTTTATTTTCTTTAAGTATGTCGACTTTTCTTCCCTTCATTGCAGTGTGAAGATAAATTTCTCCATCTATTACAGTATAGTTCATGGGAATTAAGTAGGGTCTTTCTCCTTGACTTAGGGCGAGAGTTCCGTAATCAGCCTTATCCAATATTTCGTAACATTCTTCTTCTGTAAGATATTTTTTCATAATTACCTCCTAATAAAATAAAAAGGACGGCCTTAAGCCGTCCCGACAATATAAAATATTGTCCCAAGGGTTAATTATATTTTATAAAAAACCGCTTTTTTTGTCAATTATCAGCCGTTAAGAGCTCTATCTACATTTCTGATAAAGTCTTGTACGTTTGTAACCATTGATACAGCTGTTAAAGTTCCTCTATCTGAAAGTTTGTTTACGGCAAATTCTTGTATATCTATTGTATACATGTAAACAGGTCTTATAAGTCCGTCAAACTCATTGTAAGAAGGAGTCATGTTTCCTGTTGCTATTGTATATAGAATAGCACCCATCATTATAATTGTTGAAGTTTTACGAGCGTGCTTTCTCATTTCATTTTGTGCAGCGTAAACATTGTTTATTGTTTCAGGAAGACCAAGTCTATCACGAATTGTTCCTGCCATTACAACAGGTACATTCATTTCAACGCAGGCTTTCATAAAGCCGTCTTTTACTTTTCCTGATTCACAAAGAGCCTTTGTTGAACCGTATTTTCTTGCAAGATTTATTGTATCAAATAAGTTTTGTGTTGTATTTTGTTCTCTTTCAAAAGTTTCTTGTCCCCAAGATGTTCCGAAGATTCCTTTTTCAAGGTCAAAAGCTGCTGTTTCAGTACCGCAGAAAATTGCTTGAACATAACCGTTTCTTATAAGTCTTTCAAGAGCTAACCTTGAATCTCTATCAAGGGCAAGAGCTGAACCTACAATTAAAGTTACATATCCATTGTTTGCTTTTTCATGTCTTAATACTTCATAAAGAGTATCGTAGTCAACACTGAAAGCAGTTTCTCTTGAACGTCCTGCTCTAAAAGCAAAAGTATCAAGTTCTTGTGTATCTTCAAGGAAGCCTTGTGTCCACATATAAATTCCTTCAGAACCGTCTTCAGTACGACCAATTACAACCTTGTCGCCTTTTTTTAAGTTTCTGAATTCAACTATATTTACACTTTCTTTTCCCGGTGTATCATCTGCAACACAAACAGTGTCCATTCTACTTTGAGTAGCTAAAACCCATTTTCCGTTAATCTTGAAATATTCAGGGTAAACTGAAAGGGCATGATAGTGTCTTGGGCTTATTCCATCAACTTTTACTTCTTCAAGAGTAACATTAGGTGCATTCTTTAAAAAATCTTGTTCAAAGTCGGGATGATGATATTTTGGCATTTCAAATTTCATTGTTTCTTTCCCCTTCCTTTTGTTTTTTATCAAGTTCTACATATTCTTCTTCCGGAAGTTCCATTTCTCTTGCGAAAGTTTTATCTGCCGGAGTTACAAGTGCTTTTTCACAGTTAACTACAAAGTCTTGAACATTTGTAATCATAGGGATACAAGCAACATTTTCTCTTGCTGCACAAACTTTGTTTGCAATATTTTCAGTTATGTCTATTACATACATATAAACAGGTGAAATTTTTCCGTCTTTACGTATTCTGTAACTTGAAGCAAGGTTTGCAGTACTTACATTATGAAGCATAGTTGCAAGACCTATTATTAAAGTAGCCTTATCAAGTTCTTTTTTAACAGCTGTTAAAGCATCATCAACATCACCGTGAACTTCAGGAAGAGGTCCGTCATCACGAATTGAACCTGCAAGAACATAAGGTATATCCATTTGAGTTAAAGTTTTAATAATACCGTCTTTTACATTTCCAGCATCAATAAATTTTTTGATTGAACCAATTGTTCTTACTTCATTTAGCAAGTCAAGGTGGTTATAGTGTCCCATAGGAACATTTTCTTGAGTGTAGATGTTTTGTCCAAGAGCTGTACCTAAGAAACCTCCTTCAAGGTCGTGAGTAGCCATTGCATTTCCTGCAAGAAGACAATTAATATATCCATTTTCTGCAAGGTGGTTTAAGGCAATTCTTGTGTCATGGTCAAATACAACTGAAGGTCCAAGAACCCAAACTATATATCCGCCGTTATCTCTTTCATATTCCATTTGAGAGAATAAAGTGTCATAATCTCTTGAAAAAGAAGTTTCTACAGCTTTTCCTGGAGTGTTATAAACAGATTGTGGGAAGCCTTCTTTATATTCTAAAATACCTTCACTTCCGTCACGACTTCTTCCAAGGGCAACTTCTTCACCAACTTTTAAGTCTCTAAGTTCTTTAATAATTATCTTTCCGTTTTCAAGAACTGCAACACAGTTTAGTGAGTTGTGTTCGGGTAAATGCCATTTACCATTTACATGATAAAAAGTGGGCATGTGTGTAGTCAGATAGAATCCATCAGGAGCTACACCGTCTTTTTCAACTTTTGCAAAATTTACCTGTCCCATATCTTTGTATTTATCTTGAGAGAAATCAGGACATGTAAAAAGTGGCAATTCAAATTTCATGAGTCTCCTCCTTATATTTTATTTACTTAAATTGTATCATAGGAATATGATTTTGTGTTTTAACAAAGGTTAGAAAAAGAAATAAACCTTGAAGATTCAAGGTTTACATAAATATTATTCAATTAAATACAAAAAAATGTGGCAACTTTTTCCTAAAAGCTTTTTTCCTTGTCATTTTGTTCAGTTACAAGGGCTCTAAACTCTCCAGGATTAATTTTCATAAATTTTAAAAAGTTTCTGTTAAAAGTTTTAGTAGAATTGTAACCAACTTCAAGAGCTATATCGGTTATAGTTTTATCAGTATTTAATAAAAGACTTGCTGCCTTATTTATACGAATTCTATTTAAAAAGTTTGAGAAATTTAATTCCACCAGGTATCTTAGAGAATCATTTATAGAAGTTATAGTCATATCAAATTTTTTTGATACTAAATTTATATTTAAATTTTTGTAGTAATTTTTGTAAATGTAATCAATCATTTGACCAGTATTTTCATCGTGCTTTATATGAGTAATTTTATTTATATTTTGATAAGTTTCTCTGAATTTTTTTGAACCCATTCCATTACGATTGTTGAAGGTCTTTGAAAAGTGAGCGGCATCGGTGTAATTTAAGATTTCAGCTATTTCTTCCAGGTTCATGTCTGTATAAAGAAGAAAGAAAATTGCCTTGGCATATTTCATTTCATTTAACAGATCATAAAAGCCAAGACCTGTCATGGAATATATATAACGAGAAATTGAAGATTCACTCATTAAGAAAATTCTTGACATTTCTTTTAAACTTATCTTCTTTTGAGAATTTAAGTACATATATTGAAAAATTTCTTCTGAAGGAAGAGGAGTGTTTTCATTTTTATATTCTTTTTTAGTATGTCTTAAATATTCAACAATAAGTTCTGTAAGTTTACTTACCACATAAATACCTGAAAAATCCATTTTATTAGTATTTATGTCAACACTTCTCATGCCTACTTCATCACGGATATCTTCAAAAATTCTCTTAAATTTACGACTATCCGATTCATTTAAAAAAATGGAATTGTTTTTGTATAAAAGATCAACCATGTTAAACTCTTCGTTATCTATGTTAAAAATCCTTTTTATAACATTATTAATAAGATCAAAAGAATAAATTAAAAGATAGTAGCTTATAGGTTCGCTTACTTCAATTATTTCACTTATCTGCCAAGGCAAAAGAGTAATCACAACGCCGGGTTCCATTATATGTACTTGATTTTGGATTAAAATTTTTCCCTTGCCGTCAGTTATGTATAGAAACCTTGATTGTTTATGTAAGAGAGGTCTTGTAGAGTTCAAATCAGTTTCCAAATCGAAGCTTGCAATTTGACCTTCTCTTAAAGTTGTTGAATAAGTGCCTTGGATTTCAATATAATTTGAGCTGTTCATATTAACCTCCTTTTTTATATTATATATCAAATTAGGGGAAATAAGAATTTTATAATAAAAAAAGAGATATTTATATAAAAAGACACTCTATTTCCAAGTTAGGAAAAATTTGTAAAACTTTTTTTAAGATAAAGAGCTAAATCATTCAATTAAAAACAAAATTTTAAATTGTTTTTGTCCTTTTAAAAACCATGCCATATAGTAAAATGAAATTGTAGGAATACGATTTTATAAAAAAGAAAAAGGAGATGCGTAATATGCCGAAAAATTTTAGAGGTAAGAGCTTTTTAAAGTTAATTGATTTTACATCAGAAGATATGAGATATCTTTTAGATCTTTCAAAACAATTTAAATCAATGAAAAGAGCAGGAATACCTCACAAATATTTAGAAGGAAAAAATATTGCCATTATATTCGAAAAAACTTCAACAAGAACTCGTTGTTCATTTGAAGTTGCAGGATATGATTTAGGAATGGGAGTTACTTACTTAGATCCAACAGGTTCTCAAATGGGACATAAAGAAAGTATCAAAGATACTGCAAGAGTTCTTGGAAGAATGTTTGACGGTATTGAATACAGAGGATTTAAGCAAACTGCAGTTGAAGAACTTGCTGAATATTCAGGAGTACCTGTATGGAATGGTTTAACTGATGAATGGCATCCAACTCAAATGTTAGCTGACCTTTTAACAATCGAAGAACACTTTGGCCATTTAAAAGGACTTAAATTTGTATTCATGGGAGATGCAAGAAACAACGTTGCAAATTCTCTAATGATTGCTTGTGCTAAAATGGGCGTTAATTTCGTAGCTTGCGGACCAAAAGAAAACTGGCCTGAAAAACACTTAATTGAAATGGCTACTGAAATTGCAAAAGAAAACTTCTGCACAGTAGAAGTTACTGATGATGTTAAAAAAGGAACTAAGAATGCTGATGTTCTTTACACAGACATTTGGGTATCAATGGGCGAACCTAAAGAAATTTGGGAAGAAAGAATTAAACACTTAGGTGCTTACCAAGTTAACAAGAAAGTTATGGAAAATGCAAATGAAAAGGCAATCTTCCTACACTGCCTACCATCTTTCCACAACACTGAAACTAAAGTTGGAAAAGACATCGAAGAAAAATTCGGCCTAAAGGAAATGGAAGTAACTGACGAAGTATTTGAATCAAGACAATCACTTGTTTTTGATCAAGCTGAAAACAGAATGCACACAATCAAGGCTGTTGTTTACGCAACACTTTGCTAATTAAATATTTTGACTCCCTTCTTAATTAAGAAGGGAGCCCTTTAAAAAAGAAAGGAATTATTATGGACGCTATAACAAAACCTATTATTGCGATAACTAACTTTTTCTGGGGTTGGCCAATACTTATAGTTCTTATGGGTGGAGGTATCCTAATAACAATAAGAACCGGATTTTTACAATTTAGATATTTACCATTTATTTTAAAACAAACTTTTGGTAAGATGTTTAACTCAGGAGTAGGTGGAGAAGGTACAGTATCACCTTTCCAAGCAGCATCTGCAGCACTTGCATCATCAATCGGAGCCGCTAACATAGTAGTAGCACCAGCAATTATATTTACCGCAGGTCCTGGAGCTGTTTTCTGGATGTGGGTTGCAGGTATTTTAGGCCAAGCAACTAAATTTGGTGAAATCGTACTTGGTATTAAATACAGAGAAAAGAACTCTGACGGAGAATTCGTTGGTGGACCTTCATATACATTTAAAAAAGGTATAGGCGGAACACTTGGTAAGATAATGGGATTCTTAGTTTCATTCTTCTTTATGATTGAAATCCTTCCATCAATTACTCTACAAACTATTTCAGCAGCAGGTCCTCTTGAAAAATTAGGTCTTGACAGAAGAATCGCTGCAGTTATAATTTTAATATTAGTAGTTCTTGTAGCTTACGGTGGAATTAAGAGAATCGGACAAGTAACTGAAAAAATGGTACCTCTAATGGCAGGCCTATATATAATTTTTGGAATAATCATTATAATTATGCACATAGGACAACTTCCTCATGCAATTGCTGTAATCTTTGAGGGAGCTTTCAATCCTCAATCAGTAGCAGGAGGAATTGGTGGAGCAACCCTTGCAGCTGCTATTAAAGCAGGTATGGCAAGAGGATGTTACTCAAACGAAGCAGGTATGGGTTCTGCTCCTTATGCACACGCAACTGCAATAACAGACCACCCAGCTCGTCAAGGTATGTGGGGTATATTTGAAGTTATTTCCGACACTATTATCGTATGTTCAATTTCAGTTTTAGTAGTTCTTGTAACTGACAACTGGCATGATGAAGCAAATAGAGGAATTGCAGTAGAAAGAGCATTCAACACAGCTTTCGGTAACATAGGAACTGCTGTTATAGCTATTTCACTATTCCTATTTGTTCTTTCAACAATTATAGTAATTGTATTCTATTGTGAAAAACAAGGTGAATACCTATTCGGTACAGCTGTTGGAAAGATTATGAGACTTATTGCTTGTGGTATGGTTCTACTTGGTGGATTCGTATCATTTGAAAACGCAGGTGTATTCTTAGACTTTACACTTGGTCTTGTAGTATTTGTCAACATGTGCGGTATGGTAATGCTCAGTGGAGAAGTTAAGGAAATCGCAGCTGACTTCTTTAATAATCCTAAATTCTATCCAGGAGCAAAAAAATAGTTAAAAATAAAAAAAGAAAAAGTTTTAATTAAAACATCCGGTTAAGGCCGGGTGTTTTAAATTAAAAACATTTAAAAAAATTTATTTGAAATAGGAGAAAAGATGGACAAAAAAGAAAACAAAATTCCGGGCTTTAAAAAAGAAGTTGGCTTGGAAGCAGTTATATTTTTAGTGCTGTTCTTTGCTTTCTTTATCTATATGGGACGACAAATGGGCGGAACAAATATGATAAAGACAATGATGCTTACAGGTTATGATTTGCTCATGAACACCTGTTGGTATTTAATGGCAGTTGCAGTTCTTGCCGGTGGAGTGTCAGGAATATTTTCTGAATTTGGAGTAATCGCACTTATAAATACCTTATTAAGTAAAATAATGAAGCCTATATATGACTTACCAGGGGCAAGTTCTCTTGGAATGTTAAATTGCTACATGTCAGATAACCCTGCTATTCTTACACTAGCCCATGATGATAACTTCAGACAATATTTTAAAAAATATCAGATGCCTGCTCTTACAAATTTAGGTACGGCATTTGGAATGGGTTTAATAGTTACAACAACTATGATGGGATTTAAAATTGATGGAGCTATTAAGGGTGCTTTAGTTGGAAACATAGGAGCTATCGTAGGAAGTATTGTTTCAGTAAGACTTATGCTTAGAAAAACTAAAAAATATTACGGAACTGAAGAATATGTTTCTTCATCTTTAGCTGACCCCATTCCGCACGGAATGAGAAGAGTAAGAGAAGGATCAGTCGGTTCTCGTTTTATTCAAGCCCTTCTCGACGGAGGTAAAGTCGGCATAGATATGGGTATTTCAATAATTCCAGGTGTAGTTATTATTTGTACAATAGTAATTATGCTTACAAATGGAACAGGAGATGCAGGAGTCTATAACGGTTCCGCAAATCAAGGTATAGCTGTTCTCCCTCTACTTGGAGAAAAACTTAATATTATTTTGGAACCCCTATTTGGATTTACAAATCCACAAGCAATAGCAGTGCCTATTACAGCTTTAGGCTCAAGTGGTGCAGCAATTGGAATAGTTGCTGAAATGGCAGGTAAAGGTGCAATAACTGCAAATGATATAGCTGTATTTACTGCAATTTGTATGTGCTGGAGCGGATATTTATCAACTCATATTGCCATGATGGATGCTCTTGGAACAAAAGAAATGACAGGTAATGCAATAATATCTCACACTATAGGCGGTTTTTGCGCAGGTATTGCAGCACATATTATTATGATGTTTTTATAACTATTTAAAGGGGGCCCTAGGGTCCTTTTTTTAAATTATTTTAAAGGAAAGGGGGATTTATGAACGCAGAAAAATTTTCACAACTTGTAGTTCAAGTTTTTAAAGATGCTCAAAACATTGCAATCAGATATGAAAATGCAGAAGTTACTGATTTACATTTGACTCTTGCAATTTTAAGAAATAAGGGAACGGATTTATTAAAAACCCTCTCCAAAATGGGTGTAAATTTACTTGAATTTGAAAATAAGATAACTGAAGCAATAGAAAAATTAAGATCATCAAAGGGACTTACAAATTTATATTATTCAAGACCCTATCAAAGAATTATTATTAATTCTGAAGAAATAGCAAGAAATATGTATGAATCTTATGTAAGACTTCCTCAACTTTTTCTTGCCATATTAAGAGAAGATAAAACAAGTTCCCAGGCAATTGCTAAAGATTTCGGTATAGATTATATAAGTTTAAGAAATGAGCTTATGAAAAAATTTACCGATGTTGATGCTGATGGTCTGTCAGAAGAACAAATAAAGGTTCTTTCAAAATATGGAAGGAATTTAACTTTAGAAGCAAAAGAAGGAAAACTTGATCCCATAATAGGAAGAGATGAAGAAACTTTAAGCTTAATAAGAATTCTTTCAAGAAGAATAAAAAATAATCCTGTTTTAATAGGAGAAGCTGGAGTTGGAAAAACAGCAATAGTTGAAGGCCTTGTTCAAAGAATTGCAAAAAATGACGTTCCAACTTTATTAAGAGATAAAATTGTATTTTCTCTTGATATGGCATCATTAATAGCAGGAGCAAAATTTAGGGGAGATTTTGAAGAGAGATTTAAAAAACTTTTAGAAATAATAAAAGAATCTCAAGGGAAAATAATTTTATTTATAGATGAAATTCATAACATTATAGGCTCAGGATCAACTTCAGGATCTCTTGACACATCAAATATTTTAAAACCCATGCTCGCAAGGGGAGAAATCCTTACAATCGGGGCAACAACCATAGATGAATATAGAAAATTCATAGAAAAAGATAGAGCTTTAGAAAGAAGATTTCAAAAAGTTTTAATAGAAGAACCTTCTGAAGAAGCATCAATTTCTATTTTAAGAGGAGTAAAAAATAAATACGAATCCCATCATAAAGTTAAAATTACAGATTCAGCAATAGTTTCTGCAGTAAAACTTTCAAAGAGATATTTAACTGAAAGATTTTTACCAGATAAGGCCATAGATTTAATAGATGAAGCTTCAGCACTTTTAAGAATGAGTATAGATTCCATGCCTTCAGAACTTGATGAAATGAATAGAAAAATCACAAGACTAGAGCTGGAAAAAGCATCTCTTTCAAGGGAAGAAGATAAACTTACAAAAAATCGTCTTAAAATCATTGAAGAAAACTTAAAAATCTTAAATGAAGAATACAATAATAAAAAAGATCTTTGGCAAAAAGAAGTGGATAGGCTAAATGACATTTCAGATCTTAAAATGGGTCTTGATATTTTAAATGAAAATTTGGAATCCGCCATAGGAAACAGAGATTTTGAAAAAGTCGGAAAATATGAAAAAGAAATTGAAGATAGAAAAGAAAAATTAAAAAAATATGAAATTGAAAAGCCCTACTATCCTATAAATTTTGAAGTTGGAGAAGAAGAAATAAAGGGAGTTCTTTCAAGACTCACAGGAATCGCTCTTTCAACTTTAAATGAAAAAGAAATTGACAGAATAAAAAAATTAAAAGAAAATGTTAAATCTCACTTTGTAGGTCAAGAAGAAGCAGTAGATGGAATAATTAAGGCCATCATAAGATCAAAAAGTGGTTTGTTAAATAAAGAAGACCCCATAGGAGCTTTTTTACTAAAAGGCCCATCTGGAACGGGAAAATCTTATATAGGAAAAGTTTTAGCCGATCAATTGTTTGATGAAAAATCACTTTTAACATTTGAAATGAGTGAATTTACAGATAAATCTTCAGTTACAAAATTAATAGGAGCTCCTCCAGGATATGTAGGCCATGAAGCCGGAGGAATTTTAACAGAAGCAGTAAGGACAAAACCCTATTCCGTCTTACTCTTTGAAGATATAGAAGTTGCAGACAGAGAAGTTTTAGGCATCATCATTCAAATTATTGAAGATGGAAAAATTACTGACAATAAGGGAAAATTAATTGACTTTAAAAACACCCTTGTTCTTTTAACAAGTTCAAGTGAGATAGAAAATAAGGAAATTTTAAATCATGTTGATGAAGTTTATAATTTTAAATCTTTCACTTTGGAAGAAACGGAAAAAATTTTAACTTTAAATCTTCGTGAATTAAAAAAAGACTTAATTGAAAGAGGCGTTGAACTTACTTGGGATGATTTAAACACTAAAAAACTTGCAAAAGAACTTATGAGTGAGGATTTTGGGGCAAGAATAGTAAAAAGATTTATAGAAAATGAGATAGTAACACAAATTTCCCTGTTAAGCCTTGAAGGAAAATTAAAACCAGACTCAAAACTTATTATTGATGAAGAAGGCAAAGTTCAAATAATATAAACTGACATTTTTAAAAGCCTGTGATAAAATCAACTAGTAATAAATGGAGGTAATATGAAATTTTTAGACGATAATTTTATGCTTAGGAATGAATATGGAAAGAAATTATATTTTGATTACGCAAAGGATCAACCTATATTTGATTTTCACTGTCACCTTGAAGCAAAAGAAATTTATGAAAATAAAAAATTTAAAAATATAACTCAAGCTTGGCTTGGTGGAGACCACTACAAGTGGAGAGTTATGCGTGCTTACGGTATAGAGGAAAAAAGAATTACTGGAAATGCATCAGATTATGAAAAGTTTGAAGCTTGGGCAAAAGTTGTTCCAAATTTAATAGGCAACCCTCTTTACCATTGGACCCATCTTGAGCTTAAAAACTTTTTTGGCATAGAAGAAACATTAAGCCCTAAAACTTGCAAAGAGATTTGGGAAAAATGTAATGAACTTTTACAAAGGGATGATTTTTCACCAAGGGCATTGATTTCAAAAAGTAATGTGTGGGGAGTTTGTACAACAAATGATCCTCTTGATGATTTGAAATACCATAAGCTTTTAAAAGAAAGTGATTTTGAAACAAAAGTTATTCCTGCCTTTAGACCAGATAAGGCTTTAAAAATTGAAGATGCTTCTTTTAAAAATTATATAGATGAGCTTTCAAAAGTATCAGGTTTAGAAATTAAAGATATAGATTCTTTAAAAAGTGCTCTTCTTTTTAGGATCCAATACTTTGACCAAAATGGAGCCTGTGCATCAGATCATGGTTTGTCCAGAGTTCCCTTTGCAAGGTTAAATAAAGAAGAATTAAATAAAGTTTTCCAAAAAGCTTTGCAAGGTCAAAAGCTTACAGATATGGAAATCGAAGCTTATATGACAGAACTAATGTTATTTTTGTCAGAGGAATACTGTAAACGCAACTGGACTATGGAGCTTCACATTCAAGCAATAAGAAACAACAACGAAAAAATGTTTGAAAAGTTAGGACCTGACACAGGTTACGATGCAGTTCACGATGAAAAAATAGCAGAAAAAATTTCAAAACTTTTAAGTGCCATGAATGATAGGGGGCTGCCAAAAACTTTACTTTTCAGCTTAAACCCCAAGGATTTATATTCTCTTTCAACCATCGGAGGATCCTTCCAAGGAGAAAAAGAAGGAGAAATGAAAGTACAAATCGGTACTGCCTGGTGGTTTTTAGATCATAAAGATGGAATGATAAATCAAATGAGAACTCTTGCATCAACAAGTGTATTTTCAAAATTTGTAGGAATGCTAACTGATTCAAGATCTTTCTTATCTTATCCAAGACACGAATACTTTAGAAGAATTATGTGTAATTTAGTTGGAGAGTATGTAGAACTGGGAGAATATCCATGGGATGAAGAATTTTTAGGACAAATGGTTAAAGATATAAGTTTTAAAAATTCTAAAGATTTTATAATAAAATAAATTTAAAATAATTTTAAGTCCTCGGCAAATAAGCCGGGGATTTTTTAAATATACTTAAGTTTCTTAACTTATTTTAAAATTATTCATATTAAAGTTAACTTGTCTGTTATAATAAAAATAAGGAGGTTTATTTATGAAAGTAACAGTATGTATGGGTTCGCGTTGTACCCTTATGGGTGCCAATGCTATTTATGATCAACTTGAATACATAATTGACGATCTTTGTGGACCAGATTCTGAAATTTGTGATTCCGAAGGTATAGAAGTCAATTGCTCAAAATGTCTTGATTTATGCAAGAGGTCAGATACAAATGTAGCTCCCATTGTAATAATAGATGATGAAATTATCTATAATGCAACGCCTCAATTAGTTGGAGAGAAAGTTATGAAAGGGCTTAAGAAAGATTAATGAAAGAAAGTTATTCACGTATAGTTGAACTTAGGCGTAGAGTATTTGCGGAAGTAGCAAGGATTGCATATGAAGATTTAGACGTGGAAAGTCTTGAAGATGCAAGCTATAGATTATTTCCGGGAGAAATGCCTCAGTATAGAGAAAATATGTTTAGAGAGCGTGCAATTGCAGATGAACGTATAAGACTTGCAATGGGCATGCCCATAAGAAGAATAGATGTTTATAAAAGAGTAACAGATGGTTTTGATAAAGTTGACATTGATACAAATGCCTATGAAAAACCCCTGGTAAATGTAATAAAATTTGCCTGTGAAGCTTGTCCTACAAGAGCTATTTATGTAACGGATAATTGTAGAAGATGTATGGCTCATCCCTGCACTAACGTTTGTCCTGTCAATGCAGTATCAATAGGCAAAACTCGTGCTCACATAGATCCTGAAAAATGTGTAAAGTGCGGAAGATGTGAAAACACCTGTCCCTATAATGCCATAGTTGATTATGACAGACCTTGTGCTGCAGCTTGTGGAGTAAATGCAATAGGAAGCGATCAATATGGCCGTGCTGAGATAGATCATGATAAGTGCGTAGCTTGCGGAAGATGTATAAGTGAATGCCCATTTGGTGCCATAGCAGATAAAACACAAATTTATCAAGTTATAAAGGCAATCAAAGCAGGAAAAAAACTTTACGGTGCAATAGCCCCGTCTTTTATAGGTCAATTCGGTCAAAGAACATCTCCAATGCAAGTGTTTGAGGCTATAAAACACTTAGGATTTACAGATGTTATAGAAGTTGGCTTGGGAGCAGACCTTACAACTCTTCATGAAGCTAAGGAATATCTTGAAAGAGTTCCTGAGGACATTCCCTTTATGGGAACAAGTTGCTGCTATTCCTGGGCTCTTATGATAAAAAATATGTTCCCTGAATATGCAGAACAAATTTCAGACTCCGGATCTCCCATGAGATATACGGCAGAATATATTAAGAGCATAGACAAGGATGCAGTTGTAGTTTTTATAGGACCATGCACATCTAAAAAACTTGAATCTTTAGATACAAACATTAAATCCAGCGTAGATTTTGTAATAACCTTCGAAGAACTAATGGGAATGTTTGTAGCAAAAAATATAGAACCTTCAGAAATTGAAATAGATTCAACAGTTGAAGACGCATCTGCCCTAGGTCGTGGATATCCAGTGGCAGGAGGAGTAGCTAATGCAGTTAAAGAAGTTGCACAAAAACTTGATCCTACAAGGGAAATTAAAGTTGAAGGAGCAAATACTCTTTCTGAGTGCGTTAAAATGATGAAGCTTGCCAAAGCAGGCAGAAAGAACGGATATCTTCTTGAAGGTATGGCTTGTCCAGGAGGTTGTATAGCAGGAGTTGGAACTATTGCTTCTACAACAAGAGTAAAGAAAAATTTGGATAAGTTTATAAATGAAAGCCAGTATAAATATCCTTTTGACAATAAAAAAATTGAAAAACAAAATATAGAATAAAAATATGATAGATAAAGAGAAATTAGAAGATGCTTATAAAAAAAGAGATTGCTTTTTTAAAGCAATAGAAAATGGGGATTTAGACAAAGTTAAGTCAATGCTTCCCTATGTAAAAAAAGTTCTTAAAAGCGGCGAAATGGGACTTTTAAAAAGAGTTTACAAAGATTCCCTGAGAAGTCTTAAAAACATTATGCTTTCTTATAATTCTCTTTATTTTTTATTTGCACAAAAAGGCGGCATGGATTCTTTGACAAGTCATTACTTGGCTGAAAATTATGCAATTATAATAGAGGGAGCATCAAAGGAAGAAAATATTTGGGAAATACACGATGAAATGGTCTACAAATATACGGATCCTAAAAATAGACAAGGACTTTCTGAAAAATCCCTTGCTCAAAGAGTCAATAAACTTTTAAATGTGAATTTCATGTATCCAATTACAATAGATGATTTGGCAAATGAGCTGAACGTAAGTAAAGAACACATGATGAGAAAATATAAAGAAAAATATAAAAAAACAATTTTGCAAGATTTGCAAGAAATAAGAATTGAAGAAGGAAAAAAATTTTTAAAACACACAGATTTAAAAGTTATAGATATAGCTTTTAGCGTTGGATATAATTCCAGTCAATATTTTTCAAAAGTTTTTAAAACTTTCACAGGTTTAAGTCCCAATGAATTTAAAAAAATGCAAAATAAAAGTCATTAAATTACACAAAAAGGTCAATATTTTATAAGAATGTTGACCTTTTTTTATGTAAAATATTCTTAGAAAACGTAATCATTATAAATAATAAAAGTAGGAGGTAATAATGAAAATAATAGGTCCCATAGAAGTTACAGAAAACTCTCATCCATTTTCATCAATGAAATTTTCAAGGGAAATAATACATCTAGAAGATTATAATTTTATTGAAGAAGAATATTTTATAGAGGATAGGGCAAATGTATATGATTTAAAAAATAATCAAGTAGAAATTTTTAAAGAAGATTTGCCTTTTACTACAAGAATTTTAGTTAGAAGACCAAAAAATTCAAAGGACTTCACAGGAATTTTGTATGTTGACATTATGAATGCAAGTAACGGTTATGATATAGAAGACCTTTGGAGAAGAAGTTATCTTCATATTATGGAAAACAACCATGCTTATGTTGGAATAACAACAAAGCCTATAAATGTTTTGGCACTTAAAAATTTTGACTATGAAAGATATAAAAGCTTAAATTGGTCAAATGGAGAAATTGTAAATGCCCCTGCAACAATAGACCCTTTAACAGCATCAATTGAAGGAACAGAAGAAGGACTTGTTTGGGATATTTTGTTAAAAACAGGTCTTGCCTTAAAAAGAGGAGACCTTCCTCAAATAAAAGCTGATTATATTTATCTAACAGGTCAATCACAATCAGGAATCTATTTAAATACATTTGTAAATTATATGCATAATTATTACAAAAAAAATAATTTAGAAATTCCCTTTGATGGATACCTTTCATTAGCCTCAGGAGGTCTTGGAAGGGCCTTAAGACAAATAAAAGACTCTAAGGTACCAATGAGCATAAAAGAATGCAGAGAAGAGGAAATAGACCGTCCTGTGATAACATTTAACGCAGAGGGAGATTATAAATTATTTGAATCCATGGGTTCAGAGTTTAAAAAGACAAGAAATGAAAATACGGATAAAAATAAAAGAAGATATTATGAAATGGCAGGAGCTCCCCATACTAATGCAGCATCACCTCTTGTTCCAAAAAACGAAGAAATAGTTAAAACTAAATGTCCGGCAAGACTTTTAGACAGCGATTATGACTACAGACTAAATGATTTACCCTTTGATTTTTATATAAATTCTATTTTAGATTTTCTTCATGATTGGGCAAAAAATGGCAATGAACCACCTATAATAGAACCCTTAAAAAGAGAAAAGGGAAAATTTGTAAAAGACAAATATGGAAACACATTAGGAGGAATAAGAAGCCCATTTTTAGAAGTTCCAAAAGCAAAATATCTTGCCAACGCAGAGGATAATCTGACAAACGGAATTATGGAATTCTTCCCAGAAGAAAAAATTAAAGAAATTTATGGAAGTTTTGAAAACTATATTGAGCAATTTGAAAAATATGCCCTTAATCAAGTAAAAGAAAAAATGCTCACAAAAAATGACGCAGAAAGAGCAATTGATTGGGCAAAAAATATTAAAAAATAAAGAGGTGTATTATGAAATTCAGACCCTTTGGAATTAAAGACCAAATAGGATATATAGCAGGAGATATGGCAGGATCCTTTGTAAATCTTACATTCGACGCCTTCTTCCTCGTATTTACAACTTACGTTTTAAAAGTAGACCCTAAATTTATGTCAGGACTATTTTTATTTGCAAGACTATTTGACGCAGTAAACGACCCACTAATAGGATCACTACCAGACAGATTTAAAATAAGTAAAAAAACAGACAAATTTAAACCCTGGATAAAAATATTCATGTGGCCCTTAGCCATATCAATATTACTTGGCTTCTTTGACGTAACAAGCCTTGGCTTTGGAGAAATCACAAAACATATTTGGGTAGCCTTTGTATATATTTTATACGGAGTAAGTTACACAGGAACCTCAATGCCCTTTGGAGCAATGGCATCAGTAGTAACCCTTGTACCCTCAGAAAGAAGTAAATTATCCGCATGTAGAGCAATAGGGGGAACCCTTGTAGGATATGGATTTATGTCAGTAATACCAATGTTTATTTGGGATTCAAATAACAACCCAAATCCTTCAGGCTATCTAAAAGTAGGGATAATAGCAGCCCTTGGATGCCTAATTTGTTACACCATCCTTATGCTTTTCACCATAGAAAGACATTCATATGCAAGCAAAAAATCTGAAGAAAACACAAAAAATAAAGAATACTCCTTCTTTAAAGTAGTAGGACAAGCATTAAAAAATAAAGCCATGCTTGGAATAATGTTCGCATCAATAGGATCTCTTATATTTATAACAGGAAATTCACAATTTGGCGGATTTATATTTAAAGAATTTTACAAAGCACCAAAAATGCAATCAATGTATATGTATTTGCAAATACCCCTTACAGTTATACTCTTTGTAATAGTACCAAGACTCTCCACAAAAATAGGAAAGAAAAAACTATTAATAGGAGCCCTACTATGGAACCTTGTAATAGCCATCCTCCTATTTGTAAAACCAATAGAAGAAGTAAAAATTTATATAATACTAATGACCCTTGCAAACATAGGACAATGTACCTTTGTAATGCTTGTTTGGGCATTTGTAGCAGACGCAATAGACTATCATGAATATATCTACCACGAAAGAAATGACGGAACCCTATATTCAATCTATACATTCTCAAGAAAAATAGGCTCAACACTAGCATCCTTTGGAGCAACAGCCCTATTAAGTATTGTAGGATTTGTAACAGGAGCAGCAAACCAAAGCCCACACGTAATAAGTGCCATAAGATATCTTGGAACGGGAATACCCCTAGCAGCATGTATTATAGAATTAATAGGAATAGTATTTATATTTAATCTAAACAAAGAAAAAAGTGATCAAATAGCAGCAGAACTTGCTCTAAGGAGTGAAAAAGGTGAAGATTGACATACACGTTCACGTAACAGAAAAAGAAGGACAAAAATTAAACGGAGAAGAAATAATAAATCCCCAAGAAATGATAAAATCCATGAATAAAAGGGGAATATACAAATCCATATTAATGTCCAGTTCAGAAAAAGAAGAAGACTTAATGAGTAACTATGAACTGAGAAAAATAGTAGAAAAATATCCAGAAAGATATGGTTATATGTGTAACATAGACTTGGATAAGGAAGACAAAATAGAAGAAAGAATAAAAGAAGAAAAAGCATTAGGAGCACTAGGAATAGGAGAACTAACCTATAACAAAGAAATAGACTCAGAAAAACTTTTCCTTTTATTCGATGCCTGTCAGAAAAATAAAATGCCAGTCCTATTTCACATAAGCCCGCAAATAGGAAAATATTACGGAGTGTATGACGAACAAGGCCTTCCAAGACTGGAAAAAGCCCTAAAAAAATTTCCTCAACTAATATTTATAGGACACTCACAGCCCTTTTGGTTTGAAATTTCAAAAAACAAAGAAAATCTCACCATAGAAGAAAGAAACGAATATCCAAAAGGAAAAGTAGAAGAAGGAAGACTTAGCTACCTTTTAAGAAAATACAAAAATCTCTACTGTGACTTATCAGCAAACAGTGGCGGCAATGCCCTTATGCGAGATAAAGAATTTGGAATAAAATTTATAAAAGAATTTCAAGATAGACTCATGTTTGGAACAGACATATACCAAAAAGACCAATATTTTCCCCTCATGGATTATTTAAATAAACTCTTAGAAGAAAAAGAAATAACAAAAGAAATATATAATAAAATTTTTTATAAAAACGCACAAGAAATATTAAACATATAAAAATAAAAGTTGTAAGTAGAAAAACTTACAACTTTTTTAATAAAAAGATTTAATAAAAAATGTTAAGTTTTTTCTCCCACATTGTATACACGGACCGGTAAACCAGTCCCTAGGCCCCACAAAAGCCCACAGGTCATGTGGGGCAATTTTATGCGAAGAGGTTTCAAAAGAATAGAACTCCGCAATCGAATGTAGGGACCAACTTTGAAGACCTAACCCGATTTTTGAAAAAAATCGTGGTAGGTCTCATGCAACTATTTGCCCAAATCTTTGATTTGGCAGCAAATATCTGCTATTGGTCCGATCGCCGTCAGGCGAAATTATTAAAACAAAATAAAAAAGAATAAATACAGATTTAACCTCAATGAAAACAATAGGAAAGAAAAGCGTAAGCTTTTCCACCCTAAAAAAGCCTATCGAAGGGTAAGGATTTGGAGCAGTTCCAAGTGGGACAAGGAAAAAACAAGGACTATCTCAATAAATACTAACGCAAGCACAAGTATAAAATAGGCTAAAGTGACTTATCAGCCTATTTACGATATAATATATCTTAACAATAAAACGGATATGGGGTATTAATATGGCAATTTCTTATAAACCATTATGGCACTTATTGGTAGAAAGAGAAATGAACAAAGAAGACTTAAAAAGAGCTGCAAACATAACAAGCAACATAGTTTCAAGAATGAGCAAAAATTCTTATGTGAACTTAGAGTCATTAGAAAAGATTTGCTTGGCATTGGATTGCAGAATTGAAGATGTTATAGAAATTCATAGAAATGAGGTGGAATAAAATTGGGCAACCTATCACAAATCAGAAGAGCTGAAATGCTTGAATACCTAAATCATCTAAAAGAAATTCACACAGATGATGAAAGTAGGATTGCACTTAGCAAGATTGAAACAGCCTTAACTGAGAAAAAATATGGATTAGTTTGGGAAGAACACGAAGAAGAAGTAGACAAACAACTTGTTCATAACATACCAGTTTTTAAAGAGATAGAAGATAAAAAGATAGTTAGAGATAATACCACCGATTTCAATTTTCTCTTAGAGGGGGATAATCTACATTCTCTAAAATTACTAGATAAGACTCACAAGGGTAATATTGATGTTATCTATATTGATCCACCTTACAATACAAAGAATAAGGAATTTGTATATGATGATAATAGGGTAGGTCTTGATGATGGGTTTAGACATTCTAAATGGCTATCTTTTATGGGAAAAAGGCTAGATTATGCTAAGAATTTATTATCTGATGATGGGATAATATTTATTAATATTGATGAAAATGAAGTCCATCAATTAAAAATTCTTGGTGACGAAATTTTTGGTGAAGATAATTTCTTGGGAGAATTTATCTGGAAAGCACGTTCTGGAAAAGGTGGAACTACAGCCTTAATTTCTATTGAGCATGAGTCTATTCTTTGTTATGCAAAAAATAAACCCGAAGCAAATTTTTATATGGAAATTAGGGTTAGTGATACTGAGAAGACAGAACAATTAAGGCAGTGGGGACAAGCTATATATAGGGAAGATAGACCAACAATGTTTTTCCCAATATTTTTTAATAATCTAGACAACAAATGGTGTTTACCAACTAAAGAGGAGTTGCAAAACTTATACGATAATGAAAATAAAGAGTTTAATGACTTATATTTAAATTCTTTAATTGAAAAATATAAAAAAGAAAATTGGGAATCATTTTTGCCGATTATCGATTCTAGGTATGGAAGATGGCGTAGAGGATATGACGGGATACAAGAGCTTATAGATGAAGAACTTATAATAAGTGACGTAGAAAAAGTAAAGCGAATAATACCTGGAGGAAATATTACAAAAACGGCTGTAAGTTCAATTTTGCCTGAAACATTAGGTACTTCAGCAAATGGAACTAAAGAAATAAAAGAGTTGTTTGACAACAAAAAAGTATTTGATACTACAAAGCCTTTATCTTTAGTAAAATATTTAATTAATCTTGGTACGTTCAATAAGAAAAATGCTAATATAATAGACTATTTTGCTGGGAGTGGAACAACTGGGCAAGCAGTTATGCAGCTTAATAAAGAAGATGGTGGAAATAGAAAATATATTCTTTGTACTAACAATGAAAACAATATTTGCGAAAAAATAACTTATAAACGAATGAAGAATATACAAAAAGAACTTCCTCATAACCTTAAATACTATAAAACAGAATTTATACCAAAACTTTCAGAAGATGAAGAAATTTTATCTTCTAAACTTCTTGATTATATCAAAGAAATGGTCGAGCTTGAAAATATGTGTGAGATTGATGGGAATAGTAGAAGAATCATTTTATCTGATGAAGATTTAAATATAGCACTTTATGAAATGAAAAAAAGTGGTGTTTTGTATATCCCATCATTCATATTGCTTACTAATGAAATCAAGGATAGTATCGAGGAAAGAAAACTTGAAGTTGTTACTATCCCGGATTATTATTTTACAGAAGAATTAAGAGAGGTGAAGGAATTATGATGTTAGATTTATTTGATTTTCAAACGGATGCCAAAAATTATCTTTTGGATAAAACGACAGATCCAAATGCAAAAAGAAAAATTATTGTAAAAAGTCCGACTGGGTCTGGAAAAACAATAATTCTACTCTCTTATATCTATGACTATCTTCTATGGCAGGACCCTAATAAGGTATTTATCTGGCTTACTCCAGGCAAGGGAGATTTAGAGGAACAATCAAAAGATAAAATGGACGAGTTTATTCCTCATGCAAAATCTGCTAATATACACGATGCTCTTCTGCAAGGTTTCAAGGGTGGCTATACCTATTTTATAAACTGGGAAATGATAACTAATAAAAAGAATAATGCACTTAAAGATAGTGAAAAGAAAAATCTTTTTGAAAGAATTGCAGAAGCACATAGGGAACAACTTTCTTTTATAACAATTATTGACGAGGAGCATTTGAACAACACCTCAAAAGCAGATGATATACTATATGCCCTTAATTCTGATAGAGAAATAAGAGTATCGGCAACAACTGTCAAAAACCCAATGGCAGAATTTTATGAAATACCAGAAGAAGAGGTAATAAATTCTGGTCTTATAACAAAGGCACTTTACATCAATCCTGGTATTGAAGCAGACGAGATGGACGACCTTGAAAGTGAAACTATTTATCTAATACAAAAAGCCGATGAAAAGAGAAAAGAAATTAAAGCTGAGTATGAGAAAATAGGAGAAAAGATAAATCCTTTAGTCATTATACAATTTCCAGATATGAGTGAGTCCTTAGTTACTTTTGTAGAAGAACACCTAACAAATATGGGTTACACCTATAAAAATAAAATGCTTGCTAAATGGTTAAGTGATGAGAAAATAAATACACTTGATGTTACAGATGAAGACTCAAAATCAAACTTCTTGATTATGAAACAAGCCATATCAACTGGTTGGGATTGTCCGAGAGCAAAGATACTTGTAAAACTTCGTGAAAACATGACGGAAACCTTTGAAACGCAAACAATAGGACGCATAAGGAGAATGCCAAGAGCAAGGCACTATGACAATGACTTATTAGATTTTTGCTTCCTCTATACATTCGATGAAAAGTACAAAGAATCTGTTATACAAGGTGGAAATGCCTATGAAGTTAAGAGGTTATTTTTAAAAGACAAGTGTAAAGATTTTGAACTTGTAAAAGAATATAGAAATAAAGACTATCAGTTTGTAGATGAAGTATTGGTTAGAGATAGAGCTTATGACTATTTCAAAGAAAAATATAAACTAACCAACATTAAAAAGGACAATGAAAAATTATTAGAGTCTTATGGTTTTATAATGGGAACAAAAGTTATATCTACCTTTAGAACTGGTAAGTTTATAAAACTCAAAGATATAGTTGATGAAAAGCAAGGCGAAAATAGAGAAATAGCCTATGAAGTATCAACTCACGATCATGGAATTGATTGTTTGCACGCAGTTGATATGATTAAAAAAGTCACTGGTGTGCCATCTAACAAAATGAGAGCAATTCTTCAACATCTTTTCCATAAAAATATACCATCAAGCAAGAAGTTGTTAAATCTTTCGAATCGTGAGTGGTACGCTTTTATGATAAATAACGCTTATAAACTCAGAGATGACTTTTTAGATTTAGCTGCAATTTCTAATGAAAGACAAATGCAAATCTTGGATAAGAAAACTGAAAAATGGAAATTGCCATTAGAAGATTTTTATAAGTATCTTCCGTATGAAACAGAAGTAGTCGAGTATGAGAAAAATGCTTATAAAGAATACAACACATCTATGACAACATCTCAATTTAGATCGACTTCAGAACAACTCTTAGAAAACTATCTTGAAAGTAGAGATGATGTAGATTGGTACTATAAAAATGGAGATACAGGGCAACAATATCTATCAGTTATTTACGGTAATAATCTAAGCAAAGAATATCTTTTTTATCCAGACTATGTAATCAAAAAGAAAAATGGAGAAGTATGGATAATTGAAACTAAAGGTGGAGAGTCAAAAGGAAAAAGTAAAAATATTGATAAGCAAATCGAAAATAAATTCTATGCTTTTAAGGATTATGCAGATAGACGTAAAATAAATTGGGGGTTTGTTAGAGATAAAGATACAAGACTTTATATTAACAATACAAACTACACAGAAGAAATGAATAATGAAAATTGGAAAAGACTAGAAGATATATTTTAATGAGGTGTTGAATGACAGAAAGTAACGTTCCAAAAGTATTTATATCATATTCATGGGAAAGTAAAGAACACTCAGATTGGGTTAAATCTTTAGCAGATAAATTATTATCAGATGGTATTGAAGCTATAATAGATAGTTATGATGTAAGTCCAGGGGATAGACTTCCAAAATTTATGGAAAGCTCGATAAGAGATAGTGATTATGTAATTATAATATGCACTGAAGAGTATAAAAGGAAAGCTAATAATAGAGAAAAAGGTGTAGGTTATGAAAGTCATATAATATCTGCGGAACTCTACAATAATCACAATGATAGGAAGTTTATTCCAATCATCAGACAAGGAGATTTCAATACAGCTTTACCTACTTACCTAAACGGAAAACTTGCAATAGATTTAAGAGGTAATCCATTTAATGAAGAATCATATAAGGATCTTATTGCATCGATATTTAAAGTTAAAAAGAAACCTAAAGTAGGTATAAGACCATATTATGTTGATGAATATGAACCGATAACAATTGAGGGAGAGGATATAAAAATCGTAGGCATTATAACAAATGAAGTTACCTTGCCAAAAAATGATGGAACAAGAGGCTCTGCTTTGTATAGTGTCCCTTTTAGATTATCTAGCAAACCAACTGACACATGGTCTGAATTATTTTTAAGAAACTGGGATTACCCACCAAGCTTTACATCAATGCATAGACCTGGAATAGCCAGAGTTGATTCTGATAGAATTATTTTAGATGGAACAACAATCGAAGAGGTACAAAAATATCATAGAGATACCCTAATCTTGTGTGTAGAGAAAACAAATGAAGAAGAAAAAAAATATAGAAGAAGAGAAGAACAATTAAAAAGAAAGAAGCAAGAAGAAATAGAAAATCATTATAGAAATATAGAAGATATTTCAAAAGACATAAGATTTTAATTGCACAATGATTTATATCTTAAGAGAGGAGACAAACTAAATTGATGAAAACACTTGGTATGTTAACAATCATTTGCTTAACAGCATCAATTATGATGGTGAATTTTATACTTATTATACCGAAATTTGGCTCGAAGCATTTCGGCGCACCTGATGATATCAAAGTTATGATGAGTAAGTTGCCAGATAAACCGATTTGGGTCAATATATTCGGCGGACTTATCATGGTACTTGGATTGCTAACCATTGCAGCCGTCCTAGTCTGGGCAATTGTTGATACAGTAAAATTTAGTTTAACTTTTCAGCAAGCCTTTGTTAGATTTTTAATACTATTTGAAGGATATAAGCTTTTTGATATTATCTTTTTTGATTATCTCATGCTTACCAAGTTAAAATTGCCGACTAAAGTTTACCCAGAGACGGTTGGTGCTAAGGGTTATGATAATTTTGGTTTTAATGGGAAAAGTCAGATCACAAAAGTTATAATCTTCTTTTTCGTGAGCTTAATTTTGGCATATTTATTGACCGTTTTGGTTTAACTAAAAATTCATAACTTGTAATATTCAATTCAACTTACTGGCTATTTGTTTAAAGGGGCTGTAGCTTAAAAAGAACCAATTATCAGAAATAGATAGAAGCCATGAACAGTTATATGGAGATAGGTTAGAGGGAAATATAAGCGAAAGAAACTTCAATTTAATAAACTAAAGGAGGAGAAAGACAAGTGATAATAGATACAAAAATTGGAAAGCTTTATGGACAAAAGGATGAGGATTCAGGTGTATATTCAATTTTAAGCATAAACTATGCTAGGGCAGAAAGATTTGAATATCCGACATTAATTCAAGACTATGACTATAAGGAAAAATTTATAAATAGGGAAGGAACCTTTGCCTTTCCTCAAAAATCTTACCCCCTTTTTATGAATGTATTTTTAAAACATTTTATGTTACGACCTGAATTTTTGCCAATCAAGGACCAAAAGACTGAAGATGCCTTTGTAGTAAATATTTGGACTGGTGGTTTTGAAGAAAAGAAGCCGGTTTTGGTTTTTATCCACGGTGGCGGAGAGGGTTCAGGAACTGTTCCTATGTACACTATGAAAAATCTTGCAAAAAAAGGCCTTGTTGCAGTTTCTATAACATATAGGATAGGAAACTTTGGCTATATGCCAACTTGGGAGGGTGAAGATTTTTCTGCAAATCTCACTTATTTTGATCAGCAAAAGGCCCTTGAGTGGATAAGAAAAAATATAGGTTATTTTGGTGGGGATGAAGAAAATATTACTCTGATGGGCCACTGCGGTGGAGGACTTGCAGCCCTTTATCATTATTTGAATCCTATATCCAATAAATTATTCGATAAGCTTATAATTTGCTGCGGCAATCTTCCCATGCTAAAAAGCCTTGATCAGGCAAAAAAGACCTACTATCAAATGTTAAAGGATAATAAAATAAACTCTCGAGAAGAATTAAAAAAGATGCCCAAAGAAAAGTTTATGAAGATAAGAAAGGGACAAAATGATGTCTTGGACGGGAAATTTTTTACAAAAGATCCCTTACAAGTCATACAGGGCCTTGATTTTCCAGAAAACCTATTTTGATTGGCAGCAACCAGGATGAATTTTCCATGATTGAAATTCCTATTTATTACAAATTTTTAGGAATTGCAAAAAAAGAAAAAGATTTGAAAAATACTATAAAGAAAAAATATGGAAAATATGCTGAAAGGTTGGAAGAAAGCTTTAAGCCCCTATCTAAGGACCATATAGATCTGCAAATACAAATAATGGAACTTAATATCTTTCACTCCAGCGCCTTGTATTTGATGGAAAATTTTTCAAAGAAATGCCCTGTCTATGGCTACAGATTAAATGAAGTGCCAAATCTTTATGATGGTTTAAGAGGGGCTTATCATGGGGCTGAGCTTGCCTTTTTCTTTGGAAATTTGGACAAGATGAATATAGAAATCAGCGAGGAAAATAAAAAGGCCAGAGATTTAATTCAAAAAGATTGGTTGGATTTTATAAAAAGAGGAAAAATTGAAGGAAGAGTTCTTTTTAATGAGAAAAAAGAAATAAGCCTTTATGAAAATCAAGAAGTTACAACAATTAGATTTCCTCAAGCAGACCTCATCGACGATTTATATGAAAGCGGAATTTTTGAAAAAGAAAGGGCAGACTATATAGATAAAAGATAAATAGAAAGATTAAAAGGTTAGTGCCTAAGATTGATGTGCACCCATAAGACTGGACACAATATTTAAATAATTATTATTACATGGATGTTAGCCTATATTTTGCAGGTGGCATCCATTTTGTTTTGGATTTAATAGCATAACAAGAGTGTTGGGTGGCTTTATTTAATATTTTAACTGTTTATTAGATGATAAATGATTTCATTCTGATAGATTATTCGTTTTTGTTTTTTAAATAATAGCATAGCAGAGGTTTTAGTATGTGTTTTAAAGGAGAATACAAACATTTTAAAGTTAACATTTAAGTCGAGAGAGAAACTTAAAGACGGGGAGAAGATATCTTCATCGTCTTTTTTATTACAAGAAAGGAGATAAATATGAAAAAATTAGATCAAATAAGACAAGAGTCAAAAGAAATAAAAGATAAAATAGACGATACAGAACAGAGATTAAGGCAACTAAAAAATCAAGAAAAAAAGATATTAAAACAAGACATAATAAAAAGAAGAAAAGAAAGAACTCATAGACTAATAACAAGAGGAGCAATCTTAGAAAGCCTTATAGAAAATTCAGAAGAACTAACAGATGAAGAAATAAAAATCCTACTAGAAGAAGCAACAAAGACAAAAGAATTTAAAGAAACACTAAGAATAATGAGAGAAAATTAAGAAAATATAAAAATCTCTACTTTGACTTATCAGCAAACAGTGGCGGCAATGCCCTTATGCGAGATAAAGAATTTGGAATAAAATTTATAAAAGAATTTCAAGATAGACTCATGTTTGGAACAGACATATACCAAAAAGACCAATATTTTCCCCTAATGGATTATTTAAATAAACTCTTAGAAGAAAAAGAAATAACAAAAGAAATATATAATAAAATTTTTTATAAAAACGCACAAAAAATATTAAACATATAAAAATAAAAGTTGTAAGTAGAAAAACTTACAACTTTTTTAATAAAAACAAAATGCTATACGTAAAGCATAAAAAAATTATTTTTACTTTAATTTTTAATAAAACATCAAAGAAGGTCAAAAAATTCTTTACAGAAGAATTGGTTCATGTTATCATAATCTAAAGAAATATTTTTTTTGTCTGAAAAGGCAAAGATGGTCAAAGGTGATATTATGGCAAAAATTTCAAATTCAATAGAAGATTTTTTACTTGCAATGTTAAAGGAAGCGGAGGGAAGTCTTGAAATTCAAAGATCTCTTTTAGCAGAGAGGTTTGACTGCGCTCCAAGCCAAATAAATTATGTTTTAACTACTCGTTTTACTCCATACAAGGGATATTATGTTGAGTCGAGGCGTGGAGGCGGAGGCTTTATTAGGATTACTAAGGTAAGGTTTCCAAATGCTGAGCTTGCAAGAAATGTATTTATAGATGAAATTGGAGATTCAATTACAAGGGACAAGGCTGAAGAACTTATTAATTCTCTTTTAAATGCCGGAAAGCTTACACAAAGGGAGGCTCATATTATTATGGCGGCTATAAGTGATAGGGCTTTAGGTTCTCATGTGGAAGACAGAAATACTATAAGAGCTGATATTTTAAAAAATATTGTTTTGTTTATTTTAGGAGGCAAATTATGATTTGCGATAATTGTAAAAAAAATGAAGCTGTAATTTCTTTTACAAAGATTGTGGGAGAAGATATAAGTGAAATTCATCTCTGTTCTCAATGTGCTGAAAAAAAATTAAAAGGCGAGGGCTTTTTCAATGTTTTTATGAATGATAGGGTAAAGGGATTTTTACAAGATATATTTAAGTTTAGAGGCGGCAGTGAGGACCAAATGGAAATAAAAGAGTGCAGAAACTGCGGTTCAACTTTAGGTCAAGTTATGGAGGAAACTTGTGTTGGTTGTGAATCTTGCTATGATGAATTTAGACCTGATGTGGAAAGATTTCTTAAGAATCTTCAAAATTCCTGGACTCATAAGGGCAAGATGCCTATTAATATTTCCGAAGATTTAAAGTTAAGACGTCATGAAATGGATTTAAATGACAAATTAAATATGGCAGTTTCTCTTGAAAACTATGAGGAGGCTGCAAAAATTAGAGATGAGATTAAGGCTTTGAGGGGGAAAAAATGATTATTGTTTCCGGGATAAGATTGCACAGGAATATAAGCGGTTTTCCTTTTGTTCCCAGAATTTCATCTACAGAAGCTGAAGAGCTTTCTTTAAAAATTCATGACCTTTTAAATTTAAAGGGCTATGAAAGACAAGAAATTTCTCGCATGACTTCTCTTGAGAGATTAAAATTTTTGGACAGTATTTCAACAAGTCCTATGCTTATGGAAAATAGAGAGATTTCTTCTCTGGAGTCAAGGAAAAATTCTCCTGATATTTTTTTAATGGAGGAAGATCATCTTGTTATCACAGACTCTCTAAGAGGATTACATTTAAAAGAGATGTGGGAAAAGATAAATGGTATAGATGATTTTATAAGTGAAAATTTAAAATATGCTTTTGATGGAGAGTTCGGCTATTTAACAAGTCAACCCCAACTTTTAGGCACAGGTCTTGAACTTGGAGTTTTAATGAGTATTCCTGCTCTTAATTATTATGGCATGGATTCTTTAAGTCGTTCTCTTTTAAGAATGGGTTTTAGCCTTGACAGAATGGAGAAAAGTGGAAAAGAAAGTAAGGATATTTTTGTTTTAACTAATGAAAAAACTATAGGAATTGGAGAAGATTATTTAATTGACAAAATTTCTTCTCTGGCTCTTGAAATAGAAGATATGGAAAGAGAAAAACGTAAAAAATTTTATATGGACGAAATAATTAATCTTGAGGATTTGGTAAACAGGTCTTATGGTATTTTGAGAAATGCAAGGATTATTTCTGAGGAAGAAATGATAAATAATTTTTCAAATATAGCCTTAGGTATAGATTTAAGTATCATAAAGGCAAAGGATCAAATAGATATTTATGAATTAGCCAAGACTTTAACTGACGGAGCTTTGCAAATAGAAAGAGGAGCAATTATTGAAAAGAAGTCCAGGGATATTTTACGTGCCAACAAAATCAGACGTATTATGAAGGAGGTTTTTTGATGGACATGTATATAAAATGGTCGGAGTCTGGACAGAAAGCACTTATAATTGCACAAAATGAAGCAAGGTTAAGCGGCCATGCCTATATAGGTAGTGAACATATTCTTCTTGGAATTATTAAAGAAGAAAATGGTTTAGGTTCTAAAATTTTAAAGGGCATTGGCATAAATTATGAGAAAGTAAAAGAAAAAATTGACAGCCTTATTTCCAGGGGCAACAACCAAGGCATGGATAATTTAGGATATACACCCCGAACTAAGAGAATAATAGAGCTTGCCTTTGAGGCGGCAAAACAAACTAAGAGTAAAGAAGTTTCAACGGAACATCTTCTTCTTGGAATTTTAAGAGAGGGTCAGGGAATTGCCATACTTGTTTTAAGAAGTTTGGGAATAAGCTCTGAAAATTTGGAAAGATCCATTTTTAAAGCTATGGCAGAAAAGAGAAATTCCGATCTTGAAGAGGACGGCGAAAAGGGTCTTTCCCAGTGGACAATAAATTTAAATGAAAGAGCTCAAAAGGGAAAGATAGATCCTGTTATTGGAAGAAATGAAGAAATAGAAAGAATTATTCAAGTTCTTTTAAGGCGTAAAAAAAATAATCCTGTTCTTATTGGAGAACCTGGTGTTGGAAAGACAGCCATAGTTGAAGGTCTTGCACAAAGAATTATTTTAGGACAAGTGCCTGAATTTATTAAAAGTAAAAAAATCTTAACCCTCGATGTTTCCGCCCTTATAGCTGGAGCAAAATATAGGGGAGATTTTGAAGAGAGATTAAAAAGTGTAATAGACCAAGCAAGTGCCGATGAAGATGTAATTTTATTTATTGATGAAATCCATGTTCTTATAGGAGCAGGAGCTGCAGAAGGCGCTATGGATGCTTCAAATATTTTAAAACCTGCCCTAACCAGGGGAGATCTTCAAATAATAGGGGCAACTACAACAAGTGAATATAGAAAACATATTGAAAAAGACACAGCTTTTGAAAGAAGGCTTATGCCTATAAATGTAAGTGAGCCAACAATAGAAGATTCAATAAAAATAATAGATGGTTTAAAGGAAAATTACGAAAAGCATCATGGACTTATAATTTCTAAAGAGGCCATAGAAGCTGCTGTTAAACTTTCTCAGAGATATTTAAATGATAGATTCTTACCAGACAAGGCAATAGATATTATTGATGAAGCTGCTTCAAAACTTAGAATAGGTTCTTTTAAAGTTCCAGATTTTCAAGTTGAATATGAAAAAAAATTAAGAGATGTTGAAGAGGAAAAAGAAAAGGCTATTTCCAATCAAGATTTTGAACTTGCAGCAAGTTTAAGGGATAAACAGAGAAAATTACAAGATGACCTTAGAATAAAAAAAGAGGAATTTGAAGAGAGTAATGAAAAACCTCTTGTAGGCTTTGAAGATATAGCAAAAATTGTTTCTGATTGGTCGGGAGTTCCCATAACAAAACTTAATTCAGAAGAAAAAACAAAACTTAAAAATTTAAATGAAGAATTAAAAGAAAAAGTTAAGGGACAGGACCAAGCTGTAGATAGCCTCTCTAAGGCCGTTAAAAGAGCGAGAATCGGTTTAAAAGATCCAAATAGACCTATAGGGTCATTTATTTTCGTAGGGCCTACAGGAGTGGGTAAAACCTATTTGGCTAAGACCCTTGCAGAAAGTTTATTTGGCAAGGCTGAAAATATGATAAGAATAGATATGAGTGAGTATATGGAAAAACATACCGTATCAAAACTTATAGGTTCACCTCCAGGATATGTAGGTTACGATGAAGGAGGACAACTTACTGAAACTGTAAGGACAAAACCCTATAGTGTAATTTTGTTTGACGAAATAGAAAAGGCCCATCCTGATGTTTTTAACATTTTACTTCAAATACTTGATGAAGGAAGATTAACTGATTCTCAAGGAAGGACTGTAAATTTTAAAGACACTGTAATTGTTATGACTTCTAATGCTGGAGCAAATTTATTAAAGAAAAAATCTCAAATGGGTTTTTCTATTGATTTGGAAGACCAAAAAAAGACTGAATATGAAAATATGAAAGAAATTATTTTTACTGAACTTAAAAATAATTTCAGACCTGAATTTTTAAACAGGGTTGACGATATAATAGTCTTTAAGGAATTAGGAGAAAAAGAAGTTGAACAAATAGTTGAAAATATGTTAAAAGACCTTGCTTTAAGAATAAGGGAAATGGATATAGACATTAAATTTTCAGATGATGTTGTAAAATATATAAGCAAAAAGGGCTTTGATAAAGAATATGGGGCAAGACCTCTTGCAAGAGCTATAAGAACTAACATTGAAGATGCCCTGGCAGATAAAATATTAAGTGGAGAAGTTCAAAAGGGCTCAGGTATAACAGCTTATATTCAAAATGAAAAACTTGTTTTAAGAAAAATTTCAACAAAAAATAAGGAAAAAGAAAATGTACAAGTGTAATAAGTGCGGTTACACTTCTCCAGGATTTTTAGGTAAATGCCCTGAATGCGGAGCTTGGGGAAGTTTAGAAGAAAGCATTGAAGAAAAAGAGCATAAAAATCTAAAAAAAAGCCTAGGCGGTCAAAGTCCAGCTAAGCTTTTAAAAGATGTTGAATTAAAAGATGACAGAAGAATCTTAACAGGTTTAAGTGAATTTGACAGAGTAATGGGTGGAGGAATCTTAAAAGATTCCCTCACCATTTTAACTGCAAAACCGGGAAGTGGAAAATCCACCCTTCTTTTACAAATTTCAAATATTTTGGCGGAAAAAGGAAAAAAGATTTTATATGCATCGGGAGAAGAATCTTCCACTCAAATAAAAGCAAGGGCTCTTAGAATTGACGGAAGAGTATCAGATAGGCTCTGGGTAATTTCCACAAATTCCCTTGATAAGGTTATAGAAGAAGCAGAAGAATTAGATATAGATATACTTATTATAGATTCAATACAAACTTTTACTTTAGGAAGACTTACAAATAGACCAGGTTCTCCCACTCAAATAATGGAATGTACTTATGAGCTTATGTCTTTAAGTAAAAACTATAAAAGACCAAGAGCGATATTTATAGTAGGTCAAATGACAAAAGAAGACGAACTAGCGGGAGTAAGAAGTCTTGAACATGCAGTGGATACAGTTTTATACTTAACGGGAGATTCTTATGAAGAATTAAGAATTCTATCCACAACAAAAAATAGATATGGCTCAACGGGGGAAATGGGATTTTTCAAAATGACTTCCAAGGGTCTTCAGTCCATAGACAATCCTTCAAAATATTTTATGACTGAAAGAAAAAAAGGAGAAGAGCAGGCAGGCTCAGCCCTTTGTGTAGTAAGAGAAGGGACAAGACCTATCATCCTTGAAATAGAAGCTTTAGTAAGTAAATCCTTTATGCCCTATCCCACAAGAATAAGTGAATCTTTAAGAAAAGAACAACTTTTTACAATAATATCCATTCTGGAACAAAGAGCAGGCCTATCCATGTTTGATAAAAATGTAGTTGTAAAAACAAGAGGGGGCATAAATCTAAGAGAAGGAGCAAGTAATCTTGCAATTCTAATGAGCATATACTCGAGCTTAAAAGATATTCCCATAAAGGCAGGATCAATCTTTATAGGAGACTTAGGTTTAACAGGAGAATTAAAAGCCTGCCCCTCCATAGATATAAGAATAAATGAAGCCCTTAGAATGGGCTTTGATAAAATTTATATTCCTGATATAAAACTTGAAAAAGAAGATAAAAAATTAATAAAATGTAAACACATAATAGATGTTATAAATAAAACTCTTAATGATTAAAAATTAAAGTTATTTTTTTTTCATAAAAGAGAAATAAAAAAGACAAGGAATTAAAATCCTTGTCCTTTTTTTATTTTCCTATTTGATTCCAAAGGTTATTTAAAGTTTTGTCATTAATAGGATTATTTTCTTTAACCTTGTTGTAAAGCTCTATTGCCTTGTCAGGAATGTACTCTAGGCCATCAATGTTTGCTTGAAGAGCTTTTAAGTGTTCATTTATTTTAATGGAAAAATCCGTTAAATTTTTTAAACTTTCTTTAGTTGAATCTGAATTAGAATTTAAAAATCCATCCTTAAGACTTGCAAGAACGCTCTTTAAATAATCAAGACTTTTTACTAAAAAATCATGGGAAGATTTAAATTTTTCTGGCGGAGCTAAAGCTTTTATTTTTTCAATAATTCCGTTTATCTCTTGAATCTTACCATCATAAATTTTTTTAAGTTCTTCGTTTGAATATTTATCGGCATTTTCAAAGAAGTAGCTTTTTAAATCATCATAGGATGTTTTTAATTTATTTTCCAAATCTTTAACACTTGAAACATAGACTTTTTCATTTTCAGAAAGATTTTTGTTTTCATCTTTTGAAACTAAATCAATCCTATATTCCTTTGAGTTCCATTTAGTTTCAAGATCAAAATATTCTGTAATAAATCTTAAAGGAACAAAGGTCCTTGAATTTTTAATTAAAGGAGCAACGTCATTTTTAACATTTTCCTTATCATTTATAAGAACATCTTTTTTTCCTATAGTTAACTTTATATTGTTATTATCTTTTGAAATTGTAACCATTTGTTTTTCTTGATTCCAATCAACTTTGCAGCCGATTTTTTCAGAAATAAATCTTATGGGAACAAAAGTCCTTGAAGAACTTATAAAGGGTTTAACGTCTGTTTCTATCTTATAGCCGTCAAGATAAATAGATATATCCTTTGCTGCAAATAAGTTTGAAGGAACAAAAATTAAAAGGGCTAAAAGTAGAATACTTAATTTTTTTATTGTTTTTTTCATTTTAATTATCTCCACCTGACTTATTGGAAGTTTTATCATCCTTATTTAACTTGCCATTATTTTTTTCAGAGTTTTGAGTTTTTTCCTCAGGCAAATTTTTTCTTTCCTGTCTTTTATACCTGTTTTCTACATAGCTTAAAGTGGAATCATTTGTGCTTGCAATTTCTACATAAGAGTCTTCTGCTTTTGTAGGCACAACTTTTCCATTTTCGTCATCCTTATAAAAAATCAGATACTCTTTTCCAGGGGTGAGGCTTTTAGGAGCTGTCATCTTTATATTTGAAAGATCTCCCTTATAATCTACTACAAAGGAAATTTCATTGGCACCTTCCGTTGCTTCTCCGATTTTCACACGAGAAATGTAACTTGAGTCTTCACATAACTTTTTAACCAAATCTCTGTCAAAAGTTTTTGCTGTAGGTTCATTTTGTAATGTGCCTTCCGTATTTTCTTCCCCATTTACATTTTGAGTGGAAACTTCTCCACTGGTGGGAATTTTTGAACTTTCATCAGGTTGTACAGTTTGAGTTTTTTTATTTTTTCCGCAAGCTGTTAAAAGCATAAGGGAAATTAATATTAAAGCTATAAATTTTCTTTTCATAAATACCTCCGTTGGAACTATTATAACATATCCTAAGGCTTACAAATTGTTTAAAGAAACTTTTTACTATGTTATAATTTTTATATGAATAAATTGCCTGAAGAAGTTAAAGAAATTCTTGAAATTTTAAATAAAAAACATAAGGCCTATCTTGTAGGCGGTTGCCTTAGGGATATGCTTATGGGAAAAATACCAAAAGACTATGATCTTGCAACTTCAGCAGATCCAGATGAAATAAAAGAATGTCTTAAAGATTTTAAATTAAAAGATATTGGAGTAAGTCTTGGGACAATTCTTGTTGTAAATGGAAATTTTACTCTTGATGTAACCCCATTTAGACTTGAGGGCAAATATATAAAAAATAGAAAGCCTTCCAAGGTATTTTTCACAAAAAATTTGGAAGAAGATTTAAAAAGAAGAGACTTCACCATGAATGCCATGGCTTTTTATGATGAAATTATTGATTTGTATGGTGGTCTTGATGACATTAAAAATAAAGTTATAAGAACGGTCCTTGATCCTAAAGATAGGATTTGTGAAGACGCTTTAAGAATTTTAAGAGCCATAAGATTTGCCTCCACCTTAAATTTTTCTTTAAGCCAAGATTTAAAAGAGGCTATTAAAGAAAATGCAAATCTTTTAAAAAATATTTCTTCTGAAAGAATAAGAGATGAATTTTCTAAAATTTTAATGAGCGACTATCCTAAGGTGGGTTTAAATCTTTTAAAAGAATTAAATATTTATGAGATTTTTTTGCCGGAGATTATGAAGACAATTGATTATGATCAAAGGACAAGATATCATTCAAAAACTCTTTTTGATCATCTTTTAGAAGTTGTAAATAATTGTCCCAAAGATTTAGAAATACGAATGGCAGCTCTTTTACACGACATAGAAAAGCCACAAGTTTTTTCTATTGATGAAGGTGGCCAGGGGCATTTTTATGGCCATGAAGACCTTTCGGCAAAAAGTGCTGAAAAGATTTTAAGAAGACTTAATTTTTCAAAGGATTTTATAAAAAATGTGAGCCTTTTAATTCAATATCACATGACGGCTCATGAAGTTATGACTGATAGGGCATTAAGAAGGCAAATAAGAAATCTGGGCACTGAAAATTCTTTAAAACTTTACGATTTAATGATAGCAGATAGAATTTCCACAAGAAAAGATAGAAGGGCAGATTTTTTAATAGATAGAAAAGAAAGGGTAAGGGGACTTTTAAACCAAGATACGGCAAAGGAAAAATTTTTAAAAATTGATGGATTTGATTTAAAAAAATTAGGTTTTAAAGAAGGTCCCATAATTGGAGAAATTTTAAAAGCTCTTGAAGAAAAAGTTCTCGATGATCCAAAGATAAATACAAAAGAAAATTTGATTGAAATTGTAGAAAGGAATAAAAAATGGGAAGACTTTTCGGAACGGACGGAGTAAGAGGAGTAGCAAACCAAGAACTTACGCCGGAACTCGCTTTTAATTTAGGAAGGGCTGCAGGATATGTACTTTCAAAAGCAAGTAAAGGACGTGTAATAATAGGAAGGGACACAAGACTTTCAGGGCATCTTTTAGAAAGTGCCCTTGCTGCAGGAGTAATGAGTATAGGTCTTGATGTAGATTTAGCCGGAGTTATACCTACACCGGGAATTGCATATTTAACAAGAAAAGAGTCTTATCTTTTTGGAGTTGTAATAAGTGCAAGTCACAATCCTTTTGAGTATAACGGTATAAAATTTTTCTCTGATCAAGGTTTTAAACTTCCAGATAAAGTTGAAGATCAAATAGAAGAACTTATTTACTCAGATGTTAAAATTTATAAAAATGCAACTTTTGAAGAAGTGGGAAACCTTAGAAATATAGATGACGGAAGAGAAAAATATGCAAATTATTTAAAGGGACTTTCAAATTTAAATTTAAAAGGCAAAAAAATCGCCATAGATACAGGAAATGGAGCCCTATATAAAATTGCAAAAGAAGTTTTAGAAGATTTGGGAGCGAATCTTGTTGTAATTAATGACAAACCTGATGGAACAAATATAAATAAAAATTGTGGCAGCACAAATCCAGATTTAATAAGAGAACTGGTAATAAAAGAAAAGGCTGATTGCGGTTTTTCCTTTGACGGAGATGCAGACAGGATAATTGCAGTAGATGAAAAGGGCCAAATAGTTGATGGTGATCATATACTTGCCATTTGTGCCATGTATTTAAAAAGACAAAACAAACTTAAAAACAATAAAGTTGTAGGAACAATTATGTCCAACATAGGTCTTGAAAGATATTTGCAAGAAGAAGGAATAGGTTTAATTCATGCAAAAGTTGGGGACAGATATGTTTTAGAACAAATGATTGGGGGAGATTATTCCTTAGGCGGAGAACAATCAGGCCACATAATTTTTCTTGATTACAATACAACAGGAGATGGACTTGCAACAGGCATTCACATTTTGGAAGTTATGCAAAACACAAAGATGAAACTTTCAGAACTTAACGAGCTTATGATTTCTTATCCTCAAGTTCTTGTGAATGCAAAAGTAAGACCAGATTTAAAATTTAAATATCTTGAAGACGAAAAAATAAAAGAAAAAATCAAAAATATGGAAAGTAAATTTGAAGGCAAGGGTAGAATAGTAATAAGGACCTCAGGAACAGAAAGTCTTGTTCGTGTTATGATAGAAGGAGAAGACGAAGAGGAAATAAAAAAAGAAGCCCAAGAGCTTGCAAGTTTTATAGAAAAAAGACTTGGTTAGATAGATAGGAGGACTCATGACAGGAATTATTGTAGACTCATGCTGTGATATAAGTAAAGAATTTGCAGAAAAAAACAAAATAGGAATAGTGCCCTTTAAAATCTATATTGACGGGGTTGAGTATGTAGACAATGACAAGTTGGATAAAAATAATTTCTTGGAAAAAATGAAAGCAAGTAAAAATCCCATAAGAACATCTTGCCCATCCCCCTTTGAATTTAAAGAAAAAATATTGGAAATGGAAGAAGACGAATTAATAATTATAACCATATCAAAACAACTTTCCGGAACTTACAATGCAGCAAAAGTTGGTATGGAAGAGGCACAAAAAGAAAATCCAAATAAAAAAATTCACATACTGGACTCTCTTTCAGCGGCAGCAGGAGAAGTGAGCCTTTTATATTCTTTTCTTCAATGGAAGGACAAATTTGATTTTGAAACTTTAGTTGAAAAATTAGAAGAAAGAGTAAAAGAATTAAAAACATTTTTTATTTTAGAAAGATTTGATAATCTTGTAAAAAACGGAAGAATGAAAAAAGTTACAGGAATTCTTGCAGGAGCTTTAAATATAAGACCAATAATGCAGGGAGTAAAAGGAGAAATAGAAGTTTTTCAAATAAATAGGGGCTTTAAAAAAAGTCTTATAAATCTTGCTAAGAGCTTTGGAAATATCTCTCATGACTTTCAAGATAAAATTTTATTTATAACGGAATCAAATGACGTGAAAAAAGCAGAGCTCTTTAAAGAAAAGGTAAAAGAACTTTATAATTTTAAAGACATAATAATTTTAGAAGCAAAGGGTCTTTCAACAACCTATGCAGATGATGGAGGAATTGTAATAGCCTTTTAGAAATAAAAAATGGGGGAAAAGTATGAAAAAATTTTTTTTGAAGTATAAATTTTCAATAACTTTTTTAATATTAGGCTTAATTTTTCTTACTAAAGATTTAATACAATTTAAAAATCACCCAGAATGGAGTCTTGATCCCAAGATTTTTTGGCTTAAATTTTTAATCTTTTTAGGAATAAGTCTTATCTTTTTAATAATTACAAATAGCAAGAACAAATTTTAATAGAAATAAAAAATTAGAACAGTTGGGAAAAACCAACTGTTTTTTAATTAAAAAACTCTTGACCTCTACCTAAGGTGTGAGATTAATATAAAAATAAGGAGGGATAAGATGTTAATAAATGAAATTGCAAAGAAGACAGAATTAACAAGAAAGGCCATTGAATATTACATTGAAAAAAATTTAATAAAACCTGAAATTTTAGACAACGGATATAGGAATTTTTCAAAAGAAGACCAGGAAAAGTTAGTAAAGATAAAATATTTTAGGGATTTAGATTTTTCTGTAACTGAAATTCAAAAAATTTTACAAGGGGACAAAAATATTTTACGAAAAATTGCCGTTGAAAGAGAACTTGAAATAAAAAATGATTTGAGAAAAAAGGAAATTATTTCAAAATTAGAAAGTCAGGATTCAATCTTAGATTTTAAAAAAGAAATTGAAGGAATTTCCGCAAGAGAAAAAATAATAGATAAGTTGACGAAACTTTTTCCAGGCTACTATGGAGATTATTTAAAATTATATTTTGGCCAATTTTTAAATGAAAAAATAGAAAGTGAAGAAGAAAAAGAAGCCTTTTATACTCTTATAGATTTTTTAGATTCCATGGAAGAAATAAAAATCCCTGAAGACCTTAAAGAGTATATGAATTTTATTTCAAAGGACATTTCAAAGGATCAAATTAAAAAAAGTTTGGAAAATTATAAGTCGGCAATAGAAAATTCGGAAGAATTTCTTAATGAAAATAAAGAAGTTTTAAAAATTTACGAGGATTATAAAAATTCTTTAGAGTATAAAAATTCAAAGGAAAAAAAACTTATGGATACTTTTAAAGAATTTAATAAAAAATCAGGTTATTATGAAATTTTTATTCCAGCAATGAGAAAATTGAGTAAATCATATAATGAATTTTATGAAAAAATTTTGATAGCCAATGAAAAATTTTTAAAAAGTAAGAATAAAATATAAAAGGAAGCTTATTCAGCTTCCTTGTTTGTTTTTACTAAAGATTTTTCAAGGCAGACAAGGTTTGTGTTGGGAATTCCGTTAAAGGTACAAGATACTGTTCCCACATTTTTAAAGCCCAATTTTTTATAAAAACTTAAAGCATCAATATTTGTTTCAACAGTGTCCATTCTAAGATAGGGGGCACCGTGAATTAAAGCATAGTCTTCATAAAAATTCATTAAATACTTTCCACAACCCCTATTTTTAAATTTAGGGTCTATTGTAAGAGTGTGAATGACCATAATTAAATTATCAGCAACGTCATATTCCCAAGAGGCATTTTTATATTCCGGCACTTGTTCTTGATTTATTTTTGCAGCTCCAAGGATTTTTTCTCTGTCAATTAAAACAAAGAGTTCTTTTTTTTCAATTCCTTCTTCTGCTGTTTTTCTTGTGGGATAAACACCTCTTTGCCAATTTGTATGTATAAGACCGTCTTCCGTATCTTTTAAAATAGCATCATAAATTTCTTCAATTCTCTCTAAATCTTTTCCTAAAGCTTTTCTTATATACATAATATTACCTCCCAATAAATTATAACAAAAAAAGAAGTCAGCATAAGCGACTTCTTTATAAAATTTGCAATTACTTTGTTTTTCCTAAGGCTTTTTTATCTATGTTGCTTGCCATTACCCTAACTCCTAAGTTAAAAGTTAGGACCAAAAGCATAAGAATAGCTGATGATAAGTTTGCAATATCTTTAGCATTTAAAGCAGTTGACTCCGAGAAAGAAGCCCAAATGTGAAGAGAAAGAGTTTCTCCTGGTCTAAAAGGATTTAGTGGACAAGTTGGAGAAGTTATATTCCAATTGTACCAATTTATATCAGTACTCATTCCTGCCGTATACAATAAAGCTGCAGCTTCACCGAAACATCTTCCTGCAGCAAGGATTACTCCTGTCATAATTCTTGAAGTACAAGCGGGAATTAATACTCTTACTATGGTTTGTCTTTTTGTTGCACCAAGGCCATAAGAACCTAAAGCATAATGCTCAGGCAGGGCTTTTAGTGCGTCAAAGACAGTTGAAGTTATAAGAGGAAGACATAAAATACTACAAGCAAGAGCTCCTGCAAAAAGATTCCATTTCATACCAGTCATTAGTATAAATACCAAATATCCGAAAAGACCTACAATAATTGAAGGTAGAGAAGAAAGAGTTTCTATACTCATTTGTATTGCGGAAGTTAATTTGCCAGGCTTTGCATATTGACTTAAATATATGCCAGCACCTATTCCAATAGGACAGGAAAATAAAAGAGCTAGGAATACTAAATAAATAGTATTAAAAAATTGATTCATTATTCCCTTTCTTGAAAAGGTAAACATTTCTTTACTTGCACCTGAAAAGCCTTTTATAATTACATAAAGAGCAAATACTAAAAGTAAAAGGAGAAAAAATCCTGCAACTAAATAAAATACTCCTGTCATAAAATTGTCTACAGCTTTTGATCTTTTGTATCTATTCATATTGATTTCCTTTCTTACCAACTAAGTGAATTAAAAATATAAATAAGAGTGATATTAAAAATAGGAGTAGGGCCATAGACCAAAGAACTGAGTTATATTCAGTCCCATCAAAAGTATTTCCCATGTTTGATGCAATAATGGAAGTAAGAGTTGAACCTGAATCAAAAAGAGATTTAGGCACTGTTCTTGTTTTTCCTATTACCATTGCAACTGCCAAGGCTTCTCCAAAAGCTCTTGCAAGGCCTAAAATAACTCCAGTTATAATTCCGCTCATAGCAGCAGGAACTACAACCTTATAAATTGTTTGCCATCTTGTAGCTCCAAGAGCAAAAGAGCCCTCTCTATAAAATTTAGGAACACTTTTTATTGCATCGGAAGCGACGCTTGTAATAGATGGAAAAATCATTATTGAAAGTACAAGAGCGGCAGTAAAAATAGTGTTTCCGTAGCCAAGATTAAAAGTATCTCTTATAAAGGGAACAAGAATTGTAAGACCTGTCCAGCCGTAAACAATAGAAGGTATACCTACAAAAATTTCAACTGCTGGTTGAAATACTTTTTTTCCAAACTTAGGAGCTATTTCAGTCATAAAAATTGCAGCAGCAAGACTAAAGGGAGTTGAAATCAAAAGGGCAAGACCGCAAGTTAAAAGAGAGCCTGAAATAAAAGCCCAAGAACCTATTAAACCCTTAGGTGCGTTAGCAGAATCAGCAGGTTTAAATTCAGAAGAAAATAAAAATTCAGAAAGGCTGTGGCCTAGGCCTAAAAAAGTATAAGAGCCCTTATAAATTAAAAAAGCACCTATGGCTATTGTAAGACTTATTACAAATATTCCTGAGAGAAATATTATAAATTGCCAAGATATTTCCTTTTTATTTTTCATTTTCCTATCATAGTACAGAGATTCTTTTTTAGCTTTGAAATTTTCTTCATATTTGTTAATATCCAAAGTTTTTGTGTTTTCTTTTTTATTCATAAAATCTCCTAAAAAATAAGGGCAGCCTAAACTGCCCTTTATTTGTTAAAATAATTAACGATCAACTTTCATTTTTGAAGCAACGCCGTAGCCTTGAGCTTCCATGTTTTGAGCATAATCATCACTCATCATGAAGTCTATGAAAGCTTTAGCAGCTTCACTTGGTTCACCTTTTGTATACATGTGTTCATATCCCCAAACTGGATATTCACCTGAGTAAGTGTTTTCAAGAGTTGGTGCAACACCGTCAATAGAAATTGGAGCAACATCTTTGTTATTTACAAGATATGAAAGAGCAACATATCCTATAGCACCCTTGTTTGTCTTTACAGTTTCAAGAAGTTCTCCAGAGTTATCAGTTTCAAGATAAGAAGCTGTTGAGCTTTCTTGATTTCCATCTAAAGCGTATTTTGTAAATAAAGCTCTTGTACCTGAAGAGTCAGGTCTTGTTACAAGAAGAATCTTTTCATCAGGTCCTCCAAGTTCTTTCCAATTTGCAATCTTTCCTGTGAAGACGTCAATAAGTTGTTGTTTAGTTAAGTCTTTTACTTGACTTGCTATGTCGTTGTTAACAATAGGAGCCATAGTAATAGTACATACCTTGTGGTCAACAAGATCTTTAGCAACTGCAGCATCAAGTTTTTCTTCAGCAAAAACATCTGAGTTTCCAATGTCTACAGATCCATCAGCAACTTGTTTAAGTCCTGTACCTGAACCGCCGGCATTTAAAGTAACTGAAATGTTAGGATAAGATTCTTTAAATTTGTCAGCAGCATCTTGGCATAAAGGAAGAAGAGCTGATGAACCTGAAGCAGTTAAAGAACCTGAGATATCAGAGGTTTTCTTTTCGCTATCTTTTTTGTCATTTTTTTGTTCTGTGTTGGCTGGCTTTGAATTTGTATTTGCAGGTTTATTTTCTTTTTTACCACAACCTGTGGCAATTGAGCCTATCATTAACAAAGACAAAGTAATTGCAGCTAATTTTTTTAATTTCATTTTTTTATCACCTTTCTTATTTGATGTAAGTAGATTATAAAAAACAATTGTCAAATAAATGTAATATAAATTTAGTTTCAATGTAAATTTTCTTTACAATTGGTGAATTTATTGTGAAATGCAAAAAAAATTAAAAAAAACTCTCTTTTTATAAGCAAAAGAGAGTTTTAAGTATAGGATTTTTAATTAAAATATTAAAGTAAAAAATAAAAATTTATTATTATTAAATTTTTTCTCTAATATTTTTGTAGTAAACATTTGAAGTTAATCTATAAGAGAAAATATAAACGAGGATGGATAAAAATAAAATTATTAAAAGACTTTTTAGGTAAATACCGCTTTCTAAATGGGAATAATCAAAAATTGTATTAAAAATTCCATTAACAATTTTAAGAGAACCAAAGGAATGACAAATGGCAACTATTAAAGGAAGCATAAAGATGCTTTTAACCTGAGAATTGATACCGGATTTAATTTCTTCCTTAGTCATGCCCACTTTTCTTAAAATGTCATAATTTTTCTTATCCTCAAGACCTTCAGAAACTTGCTTGTAATACATAACCATAATGCTTGCAGCAAAGAAAATTATGGATAATAAAAAACCTATATATAAAAGGCCACCGCTTTGGTAGAAAAACGCCCTGTTCATTTCATATTTTGAAGAATAAGAAAATAATTCAACACCCTTTAAAATATTTTTTGAAAAGTCACTGGATAAATTTCTTAAAATTTTATAATCTTCCTTATTTTTTAAATTAAATTCATAAAAAATTCCATCAATTTCTTTTTTACCATCTTTAGAATAATTAACTTTTTTTATAGAAATTTTTTCCTGGAGAATTTCTATATTATTTTCTTTAAGGAAATTTTTAAGATCTTTTATAGTTTTTTCTTTATTGAAATTTTTATTTGGAACAAAGGTAAAAGTTACATCCTTGTCAATCCTATTCATAACTTGATTTTTAAAATTCAAAAGGCCTAAAGAAAAAGCAATGGTAATAATTGCCATGGTAAGTAAAATGCAAATGGAAGCAAGACCCTTGGAATTTGATTTTATTCTGTAAATCATTTGAGAAATATAGATAAAATTTTTCTTTTTATAGAAAAAATCTTCCCTTTTCTTTAAGTTTTTAAAGAAAAATATAAGACCCTGAGAAAAAAGAAGAAAGGTTCCGAAAATTACCATAATAACAGCAAGAAAAAAGTAAGGTAAGGAATCCAGAGGATTTAAATTTAAATTTGCAATTATATATCCTCCCAGCATTAAAAATATTCCTAAGAAAGTTAAAAATTTTGAATTTTTTGCAGTAAGTTCACCTATGGATTTTTGCTCAATAATTTTTTTAGGATTAAATCTTATAATTTTAAATAAATTTAAAAGTAAAATTATTAAAAATATTAAGGAAAAGGCAAAAGCCGTTAAAAGAAGGGGAGTAAGTTCAAAAGAATAGGTTCCTCCCATATCAAGGCTTGTATTTACAAACATAAAAAATAATTTTGAAAGCAAAGTCCCAAAAATTATACCTAAAAAAACAATTATAAAATAGTTTATAAGGGTTAAAATAAGCTCTATAAAAATTAAATCCTTGGGCATAAAGCCTAAAATCGAAAAGACTCCCAGTTCTTTAAATCTATTTTTAATAATAAAATTATTTGTGTAAGATAAAAAAATTAAAGAAAAAATACAAATAGTAAAAAAACCAAAAGTGAAAGTAGAGGATATGGTCCTTCCACCCCTAAGCTTAGTAATAAAAGATGAGCTTGCAAAATAATCCATAAAAAATGCAATCACTACAATAAAAATTCCTGTAAGAATATAGGGAATATAGAGATTTTTATTTCTCTTTAATATATTTTTTGAAAGATTGAAATAAGTTTTAAAAATCATTTTGTCCACCTAATATCATGGATTGAGATCTTACAATTCTCTTGTAAAATTCCTCTTCACTTAAATCACCCTTATAAATATCATGGATAATTATTCCGTCTTTAATAAATAAAACACGATTTGATTTTGAAGCTGCAAAGGCTGAGTGGGTAACCATAATAATTGATATAAATCTATTTAGTTTTTTTAAAAGTTCAAGAAATTCCAAAGAATTTTTTGAATCAAGTTGACCTGTTGGTTCATCACAAAGAAGAAGATCCGGTTCATTTACAATAGCTCTTGCAGCAGCAACTCTTTGATTTTGTCCACCAGAAAGTTCAAAGGGATACTTGTCTAAAAGATCTATTATATTTAAAGAACCTGCAGCATTTAAAACTTTTCTGTCAATTTCTTCCTTCTTTTCTTGAGATAAAACAAGGGGCAGGGCAATATTTTCCCTAACAGTCATAGTATCAAGGAGATTAAAGTTTTGAAAAACAAAACCTAAATTTTCTCTTCTAAAAATAGCTTTTTGACTTTTAGATAAAGTTTCAAGATTTAAGTCATTTAAAATTACCTGTCCCTCATTTTGATCGTCAATAGTTGAAATAATATTTAAAAGAGTTGATTTTCCGCTGCCGGACTCTCCCATAATGGAAATAAATTCCCCATCATTCATAGTAAAATTTACACCCCTTAAAGCCTCAACATTGTTGGAGCTTAAAAGAGAAGTATAAGTTTTTTTAACATTAATAAGTTTAAGCATTTTTATCACCTATAATTATTGTAATAAAAAAAGGGAGAAAACTCCCTAATTTAAACTTACATTTATCTTACATTTTTGTAAGTTTCAAAATAAATTATAAAATTTGTTCCATCTTCATTGGAAAGAATCTTAAACTTATGTCCTAAATTGTCTAAAATATTTTTAACTAAATATAAACCAAGACCTGTAGAAGAGGCAAGGGGATTATTTTCTCCCCTGTAACCAAAATCTGTAATTCTATCTAGATCCTGCTTTTTTATTCCAATTCCTGTATCTTTTATTTCAATAAAATTTTCATTAAAAGTAATTTTTATTCCACCAAGATTAGTATATTTAATGGAATTTAAAATAATCTGTTCAAGGACAAACTTTAAAAATCTAAAATCACTTAAAACTTCTAAGGATTCAGGAATATTAATTTCAAGAGAAAGATTTTTTTCTATAAAAAGATTTTTCTTAGCCTTTATTACTTGGAGGACAAGATCTTTAAGATTTAAAAAGTTAAATTTATAATCAAAATCACTTTTCTCAAGTCTTGCATAAGTTAAGACCTGGTCAACTAAATTTTCCAGCTTATCAATTTCTTTTTTACTTTCAAAATTATTTTCATTTAAAAGTTTAAGGGCAAAGATGGGCGTTTTAATTTCATGAGTCCACAAATTAATATAGTCCTTAAAATTTTTCTTAAAAACTTCATTTTCTCTTTTAGTTTCTGCAACTTGCCTATAAATCCTTTTTAAATAATCATAGACGTATAAATCACTGGGACTTTGGTAAAAATCTTCAAAACTTATAAGACTATCATTATATTTTTTAATTTTCTCTAAATAATTTTTATATTTTTTATACTTAAAAATAGAAAAAATAAGTAAAAATATAAATTCAACAAGTAAGATGTAAAATAGGTCCCACAAGTTATATTTAAAAGCAACGAAGAAAATGTAGAGAAGAAAAGCATTTAAAATAAAAAATAAAAAGTGGGATTTATTTAATTTAAAAAAAATCATATTTTATAACCTAAACCAACTTTAGTTTCAATAAAGTCATTAATTCCATTAGCCTTTAATTTTTTTCTAAGCCTATTAATATTTACAGTTAAAGTGTTATCGTCAATAAATTCTTGAGAATCCCAGAGGTCTTCAATAATTTCTCTTCTAGTAACAACCCTATTTGGGTTGGAAAATAAAATTGAAAGTATTTTATATTCATTTTTGCTAAGTTCAATTTCCGAGTCTTTATATTTTAAAGTCATATTTTCACTTAAAGTATAATCTTTAAAAGTTTTTTTCTCTTTTGTGTAGTCATAGCTTCTTCTTAAAAGAGCTTGAATTTTCATAATTAAAACTTGGCTTTCAAAGGGTTTTACTAAAAGATCATCTCCACCGTAACTTATGGCATTTATAAAGGAAAAAGTATCCTCTCTTGAGCTTATAAAAAGTATGGGAATTTTTGAAAATGACCTTACTTCCTTACAAAGGGTAAAACCATTAGTGTAGGGAAGATTTATATCCAGGATTAAAAGTTGAGGAGAAAAATCTTTAATCTCCTCAAGGGTATTTTCAAAATTTTCTATAAGTTTTACCCTATATCCGTAATCCTCAATTTTATTTTTAAGTTCTCTTGCAATAATCTTGTCATCTTCAACTAAAACAATTTTATTTTTCTCTTGAATCATCAAAAATCACTTTTCCTTCAAAAATTGTCATTTTTACTTTTCCCTTTAGGGTTTGACATAGGAAAGGTGAATTTTCAGATTTTGAATAAGATTTTTTGTAGACCCATTTTTCATTAGGATCAAAGATTGTAATATTTCCACGACTTCCTAAAGAAAGATGACCTGCATCTAAATTATAGAGGCGGGCAGGATTTATAGTCATCATTTCTATTAATTTATTTAAAGTTAAATGACCCTTATCAACAAGATTTTCTATGCCTAAAGAAAGAGCTGTTTCCAGTCCTAAAATACCACTGGGAGCTTTTGTAAGTTCCCTTTCTTTTTCTTCCTTTGAATGGGGAGCATGGTCCGTTGCAATTATTTCTATGGTTCCATCTTTCATACCCTCAATTATTTTAAGCCTATCTTTTTCACTTCTAAGGGGAGGATTCATCTTTGCCAAAGTTTTGTATTTTAAAAGAGCATCTTCTGTAAGAGAAAAGTGGTGGGGAGTAACTTCTGCATATAAATTTGCTCCACGTTTTTTAAATTCTCTTACGATTTCTACAGAATCCCCTGCAGAAATATGTTGAATTTCAACCTTTGCTCCCGTTTTTAAGGATAGAAAACCATCACGAAGAACTAGAAGACTTTCAGAGATATCAGGTGAACCATAAAGGCCAAGACTTTCAGAAATTTTTCCATGATTAATACCATTTTCTTTTATTAATTTTGGATCTTCTTCGTGAAAACTTACAGGAACATTTAAATTTTTAGCTTTTTTCAGTGCCATTAAAACTAAATTGGAATTAGTATTGGGGATTCCGTCATCAGTAAAACCTAAAGCACCAGCAGCTAAATTACCTTCCATATCTACAAGATTTTCTCCGTCAAAATTTTTAGTAAGGGCAGAAACTGTAAAAACATCTATGGGAAGTTCTTTAGCTTTTTTATAAAAATCTCTAATTAAATTTGGACTATCCATTTTAGGATTTGTATTTGCCATACAAATAAGAGATGTATAGCCTCCTCTTATACCTGCTTGTGTTCCTGTAAACAAGTCTTCCTTATAGGTAAAGCCCGGGTCCCTAAAATGCACATGAACATCTACAAAACCAGGGCAGGCAATTAAACCCTTTAAATCAATTCCATCTTCATTTGTTTTTGAAAGACTTTTAATTTTGCCATTTTCAATTGTAATATCCCTTATTTCATCTAAATTATTTGCCGGATCAATTAGGCGAACATTTTTTAATATCATTTTTAAAACCTATTTTAAAGTTACCTTATGGTAAACTTTTTTACCCTTTTTAATTAAAATTTTATCTTCTACAAAATCTTCTAAAGTAACAACCTTATCCCTATCTTCAACCTTTTCTCCCTCAATGGAAACTCCACCTTGTTCAATTAATCTTCTGGCTTCACTATTAGATTTAACAAGGTTTAAATTTTTCATAAGGTCAACTAAAGGGTAGCCTTCTTCAAAATCTTTTTTATTCATTTCACTTGAAGGGATATCATCGGAATCCAGACCGTCTTTAAAAAGAGCATGAGATGCATCAAGAGCTTCTTTTGCTTTTTTCTCTCCATGAATATCTTTAACTATTTCATAAGCAAGGACTTCTTTAGCCTTATTTAAGTCAGCTCCTTCAAGTTTTTCATACTCTGCAATTTCTTCCATAGAAAGCATAGTCAATAATTTCATAAATTTTATAACATCTCTATCATCACAATTTCTTAAATATTGGAAAAGTTCGTAGGCAGAAGTTTTATTTTCATCAAGCCAAATAGCACCTTTTTCACTTTTTCCCATTTTTTGTCCAGAAGCAGTTGTAAGAAGTTTAAAAGTCATGCAGTAAACATTATCTTTTTCAATTTTTCTTACAAGTTCATAACCACCAAGCATATTAGACCATTGATCTGATCCTCCAAGCTCAAGTTTGCAGCCGTATTTTCTATAAAGAACTAAATAGTCATAGGATTGCATAAGCATATAGCCGAACTCAAAAAAAGTAAGTCCCTTTTCCATTCTGTTCTTATAGCAATCAAAGGTAAGCATCCTGTTTACACTAAAATGAACTCCGATTTCTCTCATAAATTGTAAAAAGTTTAAATTTAAAAGCCAATCGCCGTTGTTTTCAAAATGACCCTTGCCATCTGAAAAATTTAAAAATTTAGAAATTTGATTTTTAAAACAAGATACATTGTGTTCAATAAAATCCTTTGACATTAACTTTCTCATATCATTTTTGCCGGAGGGGTCTCCTATAAAAGTAGTACCTCCACCTAAAAGAGCTATAGGAATATGGCCAGCCCTTTGCATATGTTGCATAACTCTTATTTGTAAAAAGTGTCCTAAAGTTAAAGAATCGGCAGTTGCATCAAAACCTATATAAAAAGGAATTTTTTCCTTTTCTAAAAGTTCTCTAAGTTCATCTTCATAAGTTATTTGGTCTATAAAACCTCTTTCTTCCAAAATATCAATTACGTTTTTCATATTACCTCCAAAATAATAAAAAAAGCCCTGGCGAAATGGACGCATTCGTGGTACCACCATTCACTTGGGCTTTATTCTGTATAAGTACAGCTCTTGAAGTCTCAGATGGTGTAATTCGATTTCTCTACTGGACATCTTCATGGACTTCTATTAATTTTTATATCTGTTAATTATTAACTATAGATTACTTTTAAAACTTTGTCAATCTAATCAAGCTTCAACTTTTCTAAAAGGGGGAGGGGAATTTTTTTTAATTTTCTAAATTGTCTTTTACCGCCGATTTTTATTTTTCTAAGCATAGTGGTTGAATATTTTTTAGGAAATTTATAATTTTTTATAGCAGACTTATAAACTTCAAAAACAGATTTTGCAAACTCTTCCTTTGAATATTTATTGCCACTTGTTAAAGCATTTTTTTTCATATTCATATAAGTTTCCCTATTTGCAAAAATTTTTTTTATGCCCTTTTTAAATTCTTCCGCATTGGAAAAATAAAATCCGTTTTTTCCTTCTTCAAGAAGTCCCTTAAGACAATCATCATATTTAACAACTTCAGGAAGACCATTAACCATAGCTTCAATATAAGTAAGACCTTGAGTTTCGGAATTTGATGCTGAAATAAAAACATCCGAAAGCCTATAATATTTATAAGTATCACTTGGTTTTATCATGCCTGTAAAAAATACTCTATTTTCTAAATTAAATTCGGAAACTATATTTTCTAGTTCTTTTTTGTAGGGACCATCTCCTGCAATTAAAAGGATATAGGAGTCATCTTCTTTTATTAAATATTTAAAATTATAAACAATTTCAAGAAGATTTTTTTCCTGGGCAATTCTACCTAAAAATAATAAAACTTTTTTATGAAGGTCAATTCCCAAACTTTTTTTAAGATTTTTTATATCATCCTCATCAAAAGATTTTTTATGAACAGACAAATCTATACCTGTGGGGATGACGGCTATTTTATTTTTAAGACCGTAAGATCTTAAAGAATTTTTAACTTTATCAGTAGGGGCAATTAAAACATCGCATTTTTCTAAGAGTCTGTGCATAATTGATTTTAAAGCTTTTTTTAAAGGTCTGTCATATTTAGTAAGATATTTTACATAGTATTCATACATGGTGTGATAAGTGTGAACAATAGGACAGCGAATTTTTTTTGCAATTATTTTTGCAATTATAAGAGTTGAAAATTCACATTGAGTATGAATAAGATCAGGCTTAAAATTTATTGCAGATTTTATAACCGGATCTCTAAAAGAAACAGTTGCTCTTACGCCAGGATATATTTTTAGGGGAAAACTTTTTATATAATAAACCCCATTTTTATAATAGGAATAGGGTTTATTTGAAAGAGTTAAAACTCTCACTTCATTTCCCATCTTTTCAAGTTCTTCTTTAAGGTTTAAAACAGAAGTTACAACTCCATTTATAGTTGGAGAATATAAATCTGTAGTAATTAAAATTTTCATTTTTACCTCCACCTTCATTTTAATACATAAAAAATATTAGTAAACTTAAAGAGACAAACTTTAATAATTTCTTAACAATCATAATTTCTAAAGCTTTTAATAAAGATTTTAAAAATTGATGTATAATAAAAAAGAGGTGAATATTATGAAATATAGAATTGAAAGAGATTCAGTTGGAGAAAAACAAGTACCCTCAGAAGCTTATTACGGTGTACAATCCTTAAGAGCTTTTGAAAACTTTTCAATTACAGGAAGACATCTTCATCCTAAGATGGTAAAAAATTTGGCAATAATAAAAAAAGCTTGCGCCATAACTAATGAAAAAGTTGGCATCTTACCAAAAGAAAAAGCTGATGCTATAAAGTTTGCTTGTGATGAAATACTTTCAGGAAAATATTTAAAAGAATTTTTAACAGATCCCATACAAGGGGGAGCAGGAACATCTGCAAATATGAATGCAAATGAAGTTATTGCAAATATAGCAAATGAATATATGGGCGGAAAAAGAGGTACATATGAATTTGTCCATCCTAACGACCATGTAAATATGGGTCAATCTACAAATGATGTTTATCCTTCTGCAGGAAAACTTGGAGCTTTGGATTTAATCGAAGAAAGTTTAAAAGAACTTGACAGACTTTTTGAAGCCCTTGAAGATAAGGCTGAAGAATTTCAAAGCATTTTAAAAATGGGAAGAACACAATTACAAGATGCTGTTCCCATGACCCTAGGTCAAGAATTTAAGGCTTATGCATCTGTAATAAGTAGGGATTGCAGAAGAATAAGAAATGCATCAAAAGCCATAAAAGTTTTAAATATGGGCGGAACTGCCATAGGAACAGGAATAAATGTAGATAAGAATTATTTTGATATGATAGTTCCTGAAATTTCAAAATTAACAGGTTATGATCTTGTTCAAGCAGAAGATTTAATAGATGGCACAAACAACCTTGATGGTTTAGTTGAAGTATCTTCAGCCTTTAAAACTTGTGCTGTAAATTTATCAAAAATTTGTAACGACTTAAGACTTATGGGTTCAGGTCCTAAGACTATGATTGCAGATATAATTTTACCTGCAAAGCAAAATGGATCATCAATTATGCCAGGAAAAGTAAATCCTGTAATTCCAGAAGTAGTAAATCAAGTTGCCTTTAAAGTTATAGGAAATGATTTAACAATTTCCATGTGTGCAGAAGGTGGACAACTTGAGCTTAATGCATTTGAACCTGTACTTTTCTATTCTCTTTATGAATCTATAGAATATATGACTCATGCAGTTGCAACTCTTGTAGATAATTGTATAGTAGGAATACTTCCAAATGAAGCTCAACTTAAACATGATATTGAAACAAGTGTTGGAACAGTTACTGCTTTTGTTCCTCACATTGGATATCAAAAAAGTGCCGATATAGCTAAAGAATCACTTAAGACAGGAGTGCCTTTAAGAACTTTAATACTTAGGGATAAACTTTTAACAGAAGAAGAAATAAATGAAATTTTGGATCCTTCTGCAATGACAAGACCGGGAATAGCTGCAGAATATTTAATAAAACAAAAAAATCAAAAATAAAATAATAGGAGCATTAAAAAAGGTTGATTAGAAATAAAATTCTAACCAACCTTTTTTTATTAAAAATCAAAAAATAAGCATTTTATGTATGGTGGAAGCGGCGGGAGTTGAACCCGCGTCCAAAAATAGATTCCTAATAATTTCTCCGAGCGCAGTCTTTATTTAATATTCTGTTTAAATTTTCTAAAGACAAACAATTTAAACTATAACCTCATAATTACCCCCTTGGCTATGAAGTCTTGCCAAGCTTTGTTTCCCACAGGTTTTGACACCTTCCCCTTGACGTGGGCCTCAAGGTTCAGATGACGCTATTAAGCTGCGTAAGCTAAACTATTATTATTGTCGTTTATTTGTTTTGAGACTTTTAAAGTTGTTCCTCACAACTGCTCGCTACTAAAAGTTCACTATCCCTGTCGAAGCCAATTTCGCCCCCTAACGAGATAATTTTTTTAAATTTTTTTCATTTAATCTATATATTATATACCCAATTATTCCTCCAAGGGTGTTTAATATCATATCATCTATGTCAACACTGCGTCCAACAAAAAATTGTATGAATTCTATAAAAAGACTTATTAAAACAAAAACACTAGTGGCTTTTAAAAAGTTTTGAAATCTTTTGTATAGGGTGGAAATAAAAAATCCAAAGGGAACAAATATTAAAATATTTCCCACAATGTTTAAAAAAGAATGGAAAAACCCTGAATATTTTAAATAGGATCTTATAGTTCTAAAGGGAAAAATATTTACTCCCCAATAACCTGAGCCTGCCCTATCCTTAAAATTTCCAACAAAATCAAAATTTTGTGCACTTAAATCTATTCCGCCCCTACTTATTAAATAGTTGGGCATAAACATAAAAATACAAAGCATAAGGATATATCCAACGAGACAGGAAATTAAAATTTCTCTTTTTTTTGAAGATTTTTTTTTCAAATCATTAAAGAAATAAGTCCTCATGATACTGGCAAGTAAAAAGCCTATTACAAAGGCAATGACACCTCTTATGGCAAAAAATAAAATAAGTTTCATAGTTTTATATCACTTAAATTGTAAACAAATTGATCGCTTACACTTTTTAAAATATCAAGGACATTTTTATTGACTTCATCATACACACCTATTGTTTTCATGCCCAAAGTCTTAGCAGCTTTAAGAGCAAAAAAGGCATCATCTATTAAAGTAACATCTTTTGGATTGGAATTAAGCTTTTCTGAACAAAAAAGAAAAAAGTTGGGATTGTCTTTTTTAATTCCAATTCCATCACAGGTAATTATATCTGAAAAATATTTATATAAATCTTCTCTTTCTAAAAAGGGTTCAAGAAATTCATGAGGAGTTCCAGTACCTAAAAGCATTTTATAATTCATGTTTTTAAAATCTTGAAGGATCTCTCTTGCACCAATTTTTAAAAGGCAATCATTTTTATAAAAATTTCTTGCTATATCTTTCATCTCATCATAAATAGTCTCAGAACTTTTTTCTAATTTGAATCTTTCTTTAATAAAAGTGCTGCTCATTTTTAAACTCATAGTAGTCATTTCTTGAGCATCTTTTTCTTGTAAAATTATATTATTACTTTTTAAATAATCATAACCCAAGGCTCTCCACATTTTCATAGAATCTGCAAGAGTGCCGTCTAAATCAAAAATTACAGCTTTAATAAAAAATCACCTCACATACAAAAAAAAACTTGACTGTGCAAGTTTGGTGGTCGGAGTGAGAGGATTTGAACCTCCGGCCTCATGGTCCCGAACCATGCGCGCTACCAAGCTGCGCTACACCCCGCAATAAAGCATATAAAAGTGGTCGGGGTGAAAGGATTCGAACCTTCGACCCCATGGTCCCAAACCATGTGCGCTACCAAACTGCGCTACACCCCGACGTCACTTGTATATTATAGCTTTTTAAATAAATTTAATCAAGTATTTTTTTAATTAGTGTAAAAATTTGTTAAGACTTACTTTTTTACTTTCATATAAAATGGCAAGAGAAAGTATTATAAATGTTGTAAAAATCCCGATACTTATGTTAAAAATCATAGATTTATTAATAAAAAACATTTTAATATTTTTTAAGGCATGAGGAAATAATTTGTCTGTAGCTTTTAAAAATAAATTTGGGAAAAAAGATAAAAAAATCAAAAGAAATTTACTTTTATTATAATCAAGGGTAATTCTTAAAATGGAGTAGAGCATAAGTATTAAAAAAATAAAGCCGTTAATTATAAGTAAAAATGAAATTGTATTTTCATCAATTCTTCCTATTTTTTTGCAGATTAATACTGCTAAAAAATTTAATAAACTTAAAATTATAAATAAAAAGGCACTTACTAAAAATTTTGAAAAGACTATGTTTATACTGCTTACAGGTAAAGTCTTTACATAAGATAGGGTCTTATCTTTTACCTCAGCTTCACTTGCCATATTTACTACAAAGGCACAAACGATAATAAAAGCAATAAAGGCAGGTATAAAATCACCGCTTACATAGGTTATGCCTAAAGACAAAATAAAGATTAGTGGAAATAGCAAAAATAAATTGATTTTTTTGTTACTTAAATATATATCTTTTAAAAATAATCCTGTCATTTTTTTATTCTCCTTGCAAAAAACATTAGTAATAAACTGATTAAACATGAAATTAAAAATATTAAGCATAATTTAAAGGGATCTAAGTATATGGAAAAATTTGATAATTTTTTCAAAATATAGGGGAAAAATATAAGAGCCAAATAAATCATGGGAAATATTACAATCACATTTTGATTTAGATCGAGGATTTGAAAAGTATTTATTAAACTTAAAAAAACCATCTCTAAACAAATATTTACAATTAACAAATCAAAGTTTTCAAATTTAAATATTAAAAATAAAACAAATATGCTTATGGCTGATATAAGTATTAAAATAAAAGTAAAAATAAATTTTCCATCTACATAGGCTTTATACTGGGCTGGAAAGGTTTTAACCAAATTTTTAAAGTTTGAATTTCTATCAATTTCCCAGTTATTTAAACATTGCATTACAATAAAGATAAATAAAAAGTTAAGCCCCAAGGAAAAAACATTTGGCATTTGGTTTAAGGATACATAAATTATTAAACAACCTATAAGGATTGCCATAATTGAGGCTTTTAAAGAATTTTTAAAAATATAAAAATCTTTTAAGAGATAGGCTTTCATTTTATTCACCCTTTATAAAGAAGACCATTAATTCTTCTATATTTAAACTTTCAACGTCTGTATTGGGGTAGGAATTTTTAAACTCCACCTTATTTTTTATTAAGGCCTTGTAGTTATATTTATTTTTAATATATTTAAGCAGGTATTTTTTGTCTATTTTGTCAAATTCATCAGGCTTTATTATGGCAAGACCATAGTTATCTTTTAAGTCTATTATTGAGGATTTAAATACTATTTTTCCATTATCAATAAGGGTAATATAGTCTGCAATTTTTTCAAGGTCACTTGTTATGTGGCTTGAAATTAAAATTGAATGTCTTTCATCTTCAATAAAGTTATAAAAAATATCCAAAATTTCAGAGCGAATAACAGGATCAAGTCCCGTTGTAGGTTCATCTAAAATTAAAAGCTCAGGCCTTGAGGAAAGACTTGATGCAATTTTTGTTTTTACAAACATTCCCTTTGAAAATTCACGTAATTTTTTATTTTTTGGAATTTTAAATTTTTCTAAAAGTTCATAGTAATAATTAAGGTCATAATTTTTATAGATTTTATTTAAAACTTTTCCAATTTCATTGGGAGTCATTTGATCGGGAAAATAGGAGTCATCAAGGATAACCGCCATCTTTTCTTTTACATTTTTATCTAAACTTTTTCCTAAAACTGTGATTTGACCCTTATAATTTAACATTTTTAAAATACATTTTATAAAAGTTGTTTTACCAGCTCCATTTTCTCCTATAAGGCCCATAATAGTTCCCCTGGGCAAAAGAAAATTTTCCACTGATAAAGTAAAATCACCATAGGATTTTTCTAAATTTTTTACTTCTATTGCATTCATTTTAATCTCCGTTATAGATAATTTTTAAACTTTCAATAAGTTCTTCTAAAGATAAATTTAAATCTTTTGCAGATTTAACTGCCAAATCTAAATTTTCTTCAATTGCTTTTAATCTTTCTTCTCTTGCAAACTCAGAACTTTTTCCAGCAACATAGGTTCCCTTTCCTGCAAGGCTTACAATAAATCCTTCATTTTCCAAATCATTATAAGCACGTTTTGTGGTTATAACTGAAACTCTTAAATCTTTTGCAAGAGATCTCATGGAAGGAAGAGGATCATGAGCTTTTAAAGTTCCATCTATGATTTGATTTTTTATTTCATCTTTAATTTGCTCATAGATAGGTTTGTCTTTTGAGTTTGAAATTATTATATACATAAAGGCCTCCGTATATATCGTGTATATACAGTGTATACTCACTATATATACTTGTCAAGAAAATTTATAAAAAATATTTGTTATAATTAAAAAAGGTGATGAAATGAAAATTATAAGAGATTTAAAAAATAAGGTAAATGATTATGAAGTAATAAAAAATTTGCCAGAATACATTGAAAAAAATTATAAAGGGGCGGAAGTTTTAACTAGCGTAAGTTTAAAACTTGATAATTTCACTCAGACGGATTTTAAAAATCAAAGAAACAATTGTACTTTAACTTCGATTTTAAGGGTTCTTATGTACAACATAGATAAGTTTCAAGTTTTGCCAGAAAGTAAAGAAGTGCTTTATGAAGATATTTATAAGAGCGGGAAAAAATATTTTTTTAATGAAACCTTTGGTACCATGCCAATTATGATTTCAAACATTGTGAAGGATGTCTTTAAAGAATATAAGGTTAAGGGAAAGGTAAGGGGACATTATTTAGGAAATTTTTATAGGCCTATAAAAAGTGAGTTGGATAAGCGAAGGCCTCTTATTATGAATATAGTTTTTGGGGCTTATAAAAACCATTCTATAACTATAAGCGGGTATATAATTTTAAATTATAGGGGAATGAAAATAAAAATTCTTGAAGTCGTGGATAACTGGTCAAGTCAAAAAAGATTTTTAGATTACACGAGATTTAGTCATTCAATAAATTCTTTTAATACTTTCAGTCTTAATACAATTGAAATTAATTAAAATTAATTAAAAAAATAGCTTGGAACAGGTCCAAGCTATTTTAAAATTTAAAATTTTATTTTACTAATTTGTTTAATTTTTTTGTAAGTCTTGAAACTTTTCTTGCAGCTGCGTTTTTATGAATAATATTTTTAGCGGAAGCTTTTTTAAGTTTCTTGTCCACATCTTTAAGCAATTCCTTTGCATCGTCAGCTTTTCCTAAAGAAAGGGTTGATTCAAATTTTTTAATTGCTGTTTTTATTTCAGTTCTTTTTATTTTATTTTTAAGAGTATTTCTCTTACCAACTTGTATTCTCTTAATAGCAGACTTAATATTTGCCACTCAAATTCACCTCCAATTATTCTTTAAAGCTCTTAATATTTTACCACCCGGACATTACCATTGCAAGATTTATTTCATAAAATCAAGTTCTACTTGGTTTGCAACATCTTTGCCGTAGGTGGTAAGAAAGATTTTATTTTCTTTTTTTATTAAAGTTTTATATTTTATATTATTTTCTATTGCTTCCTTATAGTAGGAAAAAAGATCCATTTCAAATTTTTTTGAAGCTTCTAAAAGGTCTATGCCCTCTGTAAGCCTAAGGCCCATTATAAAATATTCGTTAATTCTATCTTTTTTTGTTAAATTTTCAACTTCCAGGGTGGGTTTTTTATTTTGATCTATTAGGGAAAAATATTCTTCAAAATTTCCCGTGTTGTAAAATCTTTTTAAACCAAGGTTTGAATGAGCATTAAGACCATAGCCTATATAGTCTTTAAGCTTCCAATAAGATAAATTGTGAGAGGAAGGAAAATTTTTTGCAAAGTTTGAAGTTTCATACTGTTTGTAGCCGATTTTTTCTAAATTTTTTACAAGATACCTGTACATTTGCCTATCTTTTTTTACGGGAGGAATTTTAATTTTTCCCTCTAAATATTCTTTTTTTAAAGGAGTTCCATCTTCTAAAATTAAAGAATAATAAGAAATGTGTTCAGGATTTAAAATTTTTATATCTTCAAGGGTATTTTTAATATCTTCTAAAGTTTGTCCAGGAAGATCCAGCATAAAATCCAAATTAAAATTAGTAAAACCGTATTTTTTTATTAATTTTACAGCTTTAAAAACATCTTCTCGCTTGTGAAGTCTTCCTATTGTTTTTAAAATTGTATCATTGGAACTTTGAGCACCCATGGAAATTCTATTTATCCCTGCCCTTTTATAAGAAAGGACTTTTTTTTCAGTTAATGAATTGGGATTTGCTTCAATTGTTATTTCAATTTCATCTTTTATATATTTTTTTAAAGCAGCCATTATTTTTTCAATGTAAACTCCATCTATTGCAGAAGGAGTGCCACCGCCTATAAATATTGATGAAATTTCATGGGGAGGAAAAATTTCTATTTCCCTTATAAGATAAGTTATATATTTTTCCACATTATCAAAGTTTGTAAAAGATAAAAAATCACAGTATTTACATTTTCTTTGGCAATAGGGAATATGGATATAAATGCCTTCTCTCATTCTTCGTCGTATTTTAAAACTGTTAAAAAAGCTTCTTGAGGAAGTTCTACTGAGCCTATCATTCTCATTTTTTTCTTTCCTTCCTTTTGTTTTTCTAAAAGCTTTCTTTTTCTTGAAATATCTCCACCGTAACATTTTGCCGTTACATCTTTTCTAAGGGCTCTTATAGTTTCTCTTGCTATAATCTTTGAACCTATAGCCGCTTGAATAGGTATTGCAAATTGTTTTCTGGGTATTACATCTTTTAATTTTTCGCAAATTTTTCTGCCCCTTGCATAGGCACTGTCCTTGTGAACTATCATGGAAAAGGCATCAATTAACTCTCCGTTAATTAAAATATCCAGTTTCACCAGTTCAGATTCCTTGTAGCCGTTTAATTCATAGTCGTAACTTGCATAACCTCTGGTTTTTGATTTTAAAGCATCAAAAAAATCATAGATTACTTCGTTTAAAGGAAGGTCATAGCTTATTAAAGCTCTTGTTTCTTCAAGATATTCCATATCTATAAAAGTTCCACGCCTATTTTGACATAAATCCATTATGGCACCGACATAATCAGTGGGAGTCATAATTTCAGCCCTTACAATAGGTTCTTCCATAAAAGAAATTTCACTTAAATCTGGAAGATTTGTAGGATTTTGAATTTCTATTAAATTTCCGTCAGTTTTCATAATTTTATAAATTACTGAAGGAGCTGTTGTAACTAAATTTAAATTAAATTCTCTTTCAAGTCTTTCTTGAATTATTTCCATATGAAGTAGACCTAAAAATCCGCATCTAAATCCAAAACCTAAGGCAACGGAAGTTTCAGCTTCAAAAGAAAGGGCAGCATCGTTTACCTGTAATTTCTCAAGAGCTTCTCTTAATTCCTGATAATTTTCTCCCTCGCCAGGATAAATTCCGCAAAAGACCATAGGAACGACCTTTTTATAACCGGGGAAGGGTTCCTTTGTAGGATTTATAGGATTTGTTATAGTATCCCCCACTCTTGCATCCTTTACATTTTTTATTGATGCAGTTATATAACCTACATCACCGGCACTTAATTTATCAAGACTTATAAGCCCATTTGCCGTTATACCTACCTCAACAACTTCAAAGGTATTTTTTGTAGACATCATCTCAATGGTGTCTCCGGGTTTTACAATTCCGTCTTTCACTCTTACATAGCATATAACCCCCCTGTAAGAATCGTAATAGGAATCAAATATAAGGGCTTTAAGGGGTGCATTTTCATCTCCTGATGGTGCAGGTATATGCGAAATAATACTGTCAATTACATCCTGAATATTAAGTCCTGTTTTGGCAGATATTAAAGGAGCATTTTCCGTATCAATTCCAATTATATCTTCAATTTCTTTTTTTACTTCATCTGGTCTTGCACTGGGCAGATCTATTTTATTTATTATAGGAACAAGTTCCAGGTCCTGATCAATGGCAAGATAGACATTGGCAAGAGTTTGAGCTTCCACACCTTGGGTAGCATCCACCACAACAAGAGCCCCTTCACAAGCTGCAAGAGACCTTGAGACTTCATAATTAAAGTCAACATGACCGGGAGTATCTATTAAATTAAAAAGATACTCTTCACCATTTTTATCAGTGTAAACAAGACGAACAGCCTTAAGTTTTATTGTGATTCCTCTTTCTTTTTCCAGATCCATGGAATCTAAAACCTGATTGTTCATCTCTCTTTTTGTAAGCATTCCAGTTTTTTCTATTAATCTGTCTGCAAGAGTGCTTTTACCGTGGTCAATATGTGCAATTATTGAAAAATTTCTAATTCTTTTTTGTCTGTCCATTTAATCTCCTAATTTATATTCAGAGTTTATTTTCCCTCTTTGTTTAAAGGGAAGTATTCTAAAAGCAACAATACTTTTTATGTTCTTTTTTGTAATTGGGCCGAATTCTCTTGAATCCTCTGAATTTTCTCTATTGTCACCCATTATAAAATATTGGTCATCCTTTAACTTATACTCATCAGATTTTACAAAACCTTCCACCAAAGAAGGGTAGCTTGTAAGAGGATCGGTTATAGCATCTCCTATATAAGATTCTTCTATTAGCTTTCCATCTATATAAACTTGACCTCCTTCAAATTTTATAGTTTCTCCAGGAAGGCCTACAACTCTTTTTATAAACTTTCTTCTTTCTCCCTTTATAGGTGGGCTTACTACAACTATATCTCCTCTTTTTACTTGCCCGTATTTTTTATAGGACAAACAAAATAATTTGTCTCCATGACTCAAAGTGGGATACATGGATTTTCCATTTACAGATGCAATAGTAAAAACAAAATTTCTTATTAAAAGACCAATTACTATTGCAATTATTATAGTTTTAATTATAGATAAATTTTCTTTTGACATTAAAATTCTCCTTAAAGACTAATTTTAGTAACTTTAATTTTAACATATAGATGTAAAAACTTAAAAAATTTTTAAAAAATTAGCACTTAATCTTGACAAGTGCTAACACTTTGTATATTATATAGATAAGCTTTAGCACTCGCACTGAATAAGTGCTAAGAATAGGTGGAGGATTTATATGGATGAAAGAAAAATTGAAATTTTAAATACAATTATAAAATCCTATATTAAGTCCGCTGTGCCTGTAGGATCCAGAACCATTTCAAAAGAGTCAGGACTTGGTATAAGTTCTGCAACAATTAGAAATGAAATGGCAGACCTTGAAGACTTAGGTTATTTAAACAAACCACACACTTCAGCAGGTAGGGTACCGTCTACTAAGGCTTATAGATTTTATGTTGATGAAATTCTTCAAATTTTTAATGGAAATGATTTTTTAAACAATAGACTTAAAGACAGAATTTTGTCAGATGCCACGGGCATTGAGGATATTTATAAAAATACTGTAAAGGAACTTGCCAATTATACAAATTGCGTTTCCTTTATAATCACTCCAAAAAAAAGAGATACAAAAATTAATCACATTGAGCTTTTGAAGTTGGATGAAACTTTAGTCCTCATTCTTCTTATAGGAAATAGGGGAGTTGTGGAAAAAGATATTATAAGTTTAAAATTTCCAATAAAAAATAGCGAACTTAATATGATAAAGGCTTATCTAAACTCTGAGCTTACACAAATTGAATTTAATGAAATTGAAGAGATGAAAGTTACTGTGACAGGAGAACTTTTAAAACACAAAGATTTTATCTATGATGTGATAAAACGTGCAAGCACTTTTAATTCTCACATAAAATCAGTGGATATCTATTATGACGGATTGGGAAATGTCTTAAACTTTTTGGATTTTAAAGACATTACCGGTGCAAAAAATTTTATGACTTTACTTGAAAATAGAAGTTTATTTATTGAAGCACTTTCCTCAATGGAAGATTCCAACATAGATGTATCCATAGGAGATGAAAATGACAGTGATCTTTTAAAAGACATGTCCATTGTGAGAGCAGGTCTTAACGTTCCGTCAAAGTATGGACAAATAGGAATTTTAGGTCCTATGCGAATGGATTATCAAAATTTGTTGGATTCAGTTGCGTTATTTAGAAATATTCTAAGTGATATTATTATGAGAGTTTTATAAGTGAGGTGATATTTTGAATCGTGATATTTATGAAAAAAATGAAAGTGAATTTGAAGAAGAAGTTAAAGATAAAAGTCAAGATATAAAAAATGATGAAATATCGGACTTAGAAGAAAATAAGCCGGAAGTAGAAATACTTGAGCCGGAAAGAGATTCCAACTATTTAGAAAAAGAGGAAGAAAAAGCAGAAGATCCTCTTCAAAAACAGTTGGATGAATTAAAAGACAGGCACATAAGACTTCAAGCGGATTTTCAAAATTTTAAAAGAAGGGCTAATAATGAAAAAGCCGAGTATCTAAATTTAGGTGTTCAAAAACTTGCAAATGATCTTTTGCCGGTTCTTGACACTTTTGAAAGAGCTATTGAAGCTTGTGATGATAAAGATGCTTTTTATGAAGGGATTGTTCTTATTGAAGGACAACTTATAGATACTCTTAAAAAGCACGATATAGTTGAAATAGAAGCATTAAACAAACCTTTTGATCCCAACTTTCACCATGCTGTAATCATGGATGAGAGAGAAGATTGTGAACCAGGTATAGTAACTGAGGTTCTTCAAAAAGGTTATATGATTGGAAATAAAGTATTGAGACCTTCAATGGTTAAGGTTTCAAAATAGGAGGTAAATTAATATGTCTAAAATTATTGGTATTGACTTAGGAACAACAAACTCTGCAGTTGCAGTTATGGAAGGCGGGGACGCTATTATTATTCCAAATATTGAAGGAAACAGAACTACACCATCTGTAGTAGCTTTTACAAAAGACGGAGAAAGACTTGTAGGTGAAACTGCAAAACGTCAAGCTATTACAAATCCAGAAAGAACTGTTCAATCAATAAAAAGAGAAATGGGCCACGATTATTCAGTGAATATTGATGGCAAAAAATATACACCCCAAGAAATTTCAGCAATGATTCTTCAAAAATTAAAATCAGATGCAGAATCTTACTTGGGAGAAAAAATTACAGATGCAGTAATTACAGTTCCTGCATATTTCACAGATGCTCAAAGACAAGCAACTAAGGATGCAGGAAAAATTGCAGGTTTAAACGTTAAGAGAATTGTTAACGAACCTACAGCAGCAGCACTTGCTTATGGAGAAGATAAAAATAAAGACTCTGAAACTGTTATGGTATACGACTTAGGTGGAGGTACTTTTGATGTTTCCATCCTTGAACTTTCAGACGGAGTTTTTGAAGTTCATGCCACTCGTGGTAACAACAGATTAGGTGGAGATGACTTTGACAACAGACTTATAGATTATCTTGCAGAAGAATTTAAAAAAGAAAACGGCGTTGACTTAAAGAATGATAAAATGAGTCTTCAAAGATTAAAAGAAGCAGCTGAAAAAGCAAAGAAGGAACTTTCTTCTACAATGTCAACAAATGTAAATCTACCCTTTATTACAGCTAATGCATCAGGACCTCTTCACTTGAACATGGATATTACAAGAGCAAAATTTGAAGATTTAATTGCAGATCTTGTAAAGAAAACTGAAGGACCTGTTCTTGACGCATTAAAAGATGCAGGAATGAGTGCAAGTGACATTGATAAAGTTTTATTAGTAGGTGGTTCAACAAGAGTACCAGCAGTTCAAGCTTGCATTAAAAAATTAATAAACAAGGAACCTCAAAAAGATATTAATCCAGATGAATGTGTAGCTTTAGGTGCTGCAATTCAAGGTGGAGTATTATCAGGAGATGTAAAAGATTTACTACTTCTTGATGTAACACCTCTATCTCTTGGAATTGAAACAATGGGTAATGTAACAACAAGACTTATTGAAAGAAATACTACAATTCCAACTAAGAAATCACAAATCTTTACAACAGCAGCAGACAATCAAACATCAGTAGATATTCACGTTCTTCAAGGTGAAAGACAAATGGCTCAAGACAATATTACTCTTGGAAGATTCCAACTTGATGGAATTGCACCGGCAAGAAGGGGAATCCCTCAAATAGAAGTAACTTTTGATATTGATGCCAATGGAATTGTAAATGTATCTGCTAAAGATTTGGGAACAGGAAAAGAACAACACATAACAATCACATCTTCAACTAATATGAGTGAAGAAGAAATTGATAAAAAAGTAAAAGAAGCTGAAATGTATGAAGAAGAAGACAAGAAGAAAAAAGACTTAATAGAAGCTCGTAACAATGCAGATTCAATGATTTATCAATCAGAAAACACTCTTAAAGAAGTGGAAGGTAAAATCAAGGCAGAAGATAAAGAAAAAATAGAAAAGGCAATTTCAGAACTTAAAGAAGTAAAAGATTCTGAAAATGTTGAAGAAATAAAGAACAAGACCGAAAATTTAACAAAAGCTTTCTATGCTATATCAGAACAACTTTATAAAGAAGCTCAAGCACAACAAGGCGGTGCAGGAGAAGGCAAGTCAACAGCAGAAGATGATGTTGTAGATGCTGATTACGAAGTTGTAGATGAAGATGACAACAAAGAAAACAAATAAAATAAATAAAAGTGGCTTTGGCTTAAAGCCACTTTATTTTTTTACTTTTAAAAATTTTTTATTTAGTATAAAATATTCCTTTGATTGGTGGTGAAAATTTGAGAGACTTTTATGAAATTTTGGAAATTGAAAGATCATCCTCTCAAGAAGAAATAAAATCCTCTTATAGAAAACTTGCAAAAAAATATCATCCGGACTTAAATCCAGATGACAAAGAAGCTCAAGAACACTTTAAAGAAATAAATCTTGCCTATGAAGTTTTGTCAGATGACAACAAAAGACAAATATATGATACTTATGGCGAAGAAGGTCTTAAAGGGAACATGGGCCAGGGAGGCTTTGGAGGCTTCTCAGACATCTTTGGAGACTTATTTGACATATTTGGTGGCGGATTTTCTTCCGGCTATGATACGTCCTATGAGGACTTCAGGAAGAGGCCTGTTAGAGGATCTGATATAAGGGCTGATATAACAATAGAATTTAAAGAAGCAGTTTTCGGAACAGAGCGAGAAATAAATATAAAAAGAAGCGAAACCTGTGAACATTGTCATGGAGAAGGAGCAGAACCGGGCACAGAGAAAAAAACCTGTGATAAATGTAAGGGAACCGGAAAAATGAAAACCGTAAGACAATCAGCTTTCGGAAGATTCATGCAAGTAGAGCCTTGTGACAAATGCAAGGGCACAGGAGAAATAATTGAAGATCCCTGTAAAGAATGTAAGGGAATAGGCAAAAAAGTTGTAACAAAAAAAATTAATGTTAAAATCCCTAAGGGCATTGACGATAAAATGGTCATTTCTTTAAAAGGTGAAGGAAATGCAGGAGACAATGGAGGAGAAAAGGGAGACCTTTATGTATATGTAAATGTTAAGGAAGATAAAATCTTTAAAAGAAGCGGAAATAATATTTATATAGAACTTCCAATAACCTATTCAGATGCAGTTTTAGGAGGAAAAATAAAAGTTCCGACTCTAACATCAATTGTAGATTATGATATTCCTGCAGGAACAAGCTCTGGGACAACTTTTAAAATAAAAGGAGAAGGAGTTCCATTTATAAAAAGAGAAGCTAAGGGAGATTTATACTTTAGAGTAGACATTCACGTTCCTCGAAAAATTTCCGATGAAGAAAGAGAAATTCTTGAAAAATTAAGATTACACGAAGGAAAAGAAATTACAAAAGAAAGAAAAACTTTTTTTGATAAGGTAAAAGAGATATTTGAATAAAAAGAGTGAGTTTTAAAACTTGCTCTTTTTTTTTGAAAAAAAGGAAAATTGAAAAAATAAAATTACTTTAATATAATAAAATTAAGAAAAAATTTTAAAGAAGGAATAAATATGAAATATATAGAACTTGTTGTAAAATCAGAAAATAAACTTAGGGAAGAAATTTTAAATATTTTTTATAAGAATGATATTTTTACCCTTGAAGAATATTCAAAAGAAATATTAAATGAACTAAATAATGCAAAAGATTCCTGGGACTATGTAGATTCTGAAATTTTTAAACTTAAAGATGAAGAGCTTATAATAAAAGCCTATCCCCATGAAGAAAAGCTGGCAAAAAAAATAAAAAAAGAACTTAATGAAAAAAATATTTATTGCGAGTTTATAGAAAAAGACGATGAAGATTGGGCAAACAATTGGAAAAAATATTATCATCCCATAGAAGTAGGTAAAAGGCTATTAATAAAACCAAGCTGGGAAGAAGTAGAAGATACAAATAGAAAAATTATAGAAATAGATCCAGGTATGGCCTTTGGAACAGGAAGTCATGAAACCACATATATGTGTCTTGAAGCCCTTGAAAAATATCTTAAAAAAGACCAAAAGGTTTTTGATGTAGGCTGTGGCTCAGGAATACTTTCCATAGCAGGCGTAAAATTGGGAGCAAAAAAAGTTATTGCAGTGGACTTGGATAAAAAATGCGTGGAAGTAACCCTTAAAAATGCAAAACTAAACAAAGTAGAAGATAAAATTGAAGTTTACGAGGGCAATCTTCTTGATGTAGTTGAAGGAAGTGCAGACCTTATAGTTTCAAATATAATAGCAGAAATAATAGCTGGTCTTGTGGGCGATTTAAGAGTCCATTTAAATGAAAAGGGCATATTTATTTCTTCAGGTATAATAAAAGAAAAAATAGACTTGGTAGAAAAAGCCTTAAAAGAAAATGGTTTTGAAATTTTAGAAATAAGAGAAAAAAACGGTTGGGCACTAGTAGTAGGTAGATTGTATGCATAGATTTTTTGATGAATCTAGGGAGCTTTCAAAAGAAAATCTTCACCATATAAAGGTTCTTAGAATAGGAAAAGATGAAGAATTTGAAATAGTAATAAAAGACAAACTCTATCTTGCAAAATTTGATCAAGAGCTTGAAATTTTAAAAGAACTTAAAAAAACTCACGAAACAAAAATTCCTGTAATTCTTTATATGGCCTTAGTAAAAGGGGACAAGATGGAAAAAATTTTAAGCCAGGCAACGGAAGTGGGCATAAGTGAATTTTTCCCTCTAAAATTAAAAAGATCTATAAGTGACATATCAGCAAAAGAAGAAAAAAAACTTATACGTTGGAATAAAATTATAGAATCAGCTGCAAAACAATCAAGACGTGATATAATACCTAAACTAAATAAAACCGTAACAATTGAAGAAATAGATTTTGAAAATCTTGTAATAGTTCCCTATGAAGAAGCTAAAGAAAATACCATAAGAAAAGCCTTAGAAGATGTAAAGACAAAAAAAATATCTTTAGTCATAGGGCCCGAAGGCGGTTTTGAAGAAGAAGAAATAGAATATTTAAAAAATAAAGGAGCAAAAATTGTTACATTAGGGCCCGGAATATTAAGGGCTGAAACAGCAGCAATAGTAAGCTCATTTACAGTAATAGAGGAGATAAGATGAAGACATTTTCAATACTGACTCTTGGTTGCAAAGTTAATCAATATGAATCTGAAGCAATGAAGGAGTTGTTTGAAAAAAATCAATATGTGGAAGTGGATAAGGAAACGGATGTTGCAGATGTTTATATAGTAAACACCTGCACTGTTACAAACTTATCCGACAGAAAATCCAGACAATATATAAGAAGGGCAAAAAGAGAAAATCCCGATGCAATTGTTGCAGTAGTAGGCTGCTATTCTCAGGTATCCCCAAAAGAAGTAGAAAGTCTTGAAGATGTGGACATAATAATAGGAACCAGTGAAAGAGAAAGAATAGTTGAACTTTGCGAAAACTATAAAAAAGATCAAGGCAAAATAAATATAGTAAGGTCTTTAAAAGGAGATAGGGAATTTCAAAAAATAAAGACAACAAGAGAGCATATAATGACAAGGTCTTATATGAAAGTTCAAGATGGTTGCAACAGATTTTGTTCTTACTGCATAATTCCCTATGCCAGAGGAGAAATTCGCTCAAGGACCATAGAAGATTCTCTTGCAGAAGCAAAAGTATTGGCAAAAGCAGGTTATAAAGAAATAGTTTTAACAGGAATTCACATAGGTAGTTACGGAAAAGATCTGGGAGATAAAAGACTTATAGACTTAATTGAAGCCATAGGAAAAGTCCAAGGAATAGAAAGAATAAGACTTTCATCAGTAGAGCCTGTAATAATAACCGATGAATTTATGGAAAGAGCCATTGAAACAAAAAAACTTTGTGATCACTTTCATCTTTCCTTGCAAAGTGGCTCAAATAAAATTTTAAAAGCAATGAACAGACGCTATACCAGGGAAGAATATATGGAAAAGTGTCAAATAATAAGAAAATATATGCCCTATGCAGGTCTTACAACGGATATAATAGTAGGTTTTCCCACAGAAACAGATGAAGATTTTAATGATAGCTTAGATTTAGTTGAAAAAGTAAAATTTTCAAAAATTCATGTTTTTAAGTATTCCAAGAGAAAAGGCACTCCTGCTGCAAGTATGAAAAATCAAGTTGATGGAAATATAAAAATTGAAAGGAGCGAAAAACTTCTTGAAACAAACGATAGGCTCATGGAAGAGTTTATAGAAAAAAATAAAAATAGAAGTTTAAAAGTGCTTTTTGAAGAGAGAAAGGGAGATTACTATGAGGGCTACACTACAAATTACATTAGGTGTAAATTAAAAACTCAAGAAGAATTAAAAAATAAGATAATAAATGTTAAAATAAAAGGTGTAGAAAAAGAAGAAGCAGAAGTAGAAAAGGAGGACTAATGGACTGTTTATTTTGCAAAATAATAGCAGGAGAAATACCCTCAAAAAAAGTTTACGAAGATGATCTTATTTATGCTTTTGAGGATATTAATCCGGAAGCGCCGGTACATTTTTTAATAGTTCCAAAAAAACATATAAAAAATGCAGAAGAGCTGTCGGGAAAAGATAAGGACTTAATAGGTCATGTGTTTTTAACTGCAGCAAAGATATTAAAAGAAAAAGGCGTTACAAATGGATTTAGAATCGTAAATAATTGCAAAGAAGACGGAGGTCAAACAGTAGATCACCTGCATTTTCATGTGCTCGCAGGAAGAAGCTTACAATGGCCACCAGGTTGAGAAAGAGGGCAAGAATTAAACTTGCCTTTTTTTTATTTTTTAAAAAAATTTTTATATAATTTTTATTAATTCATATAAGGTAAATATTTTTTACATTGTGTGATAATATATATTTGAAAAATAATGACATGAAATTAAAAAAATAATATTAAATTTGGAGGAAAAATGTTCGGCGTTTATGTTTTAACGGTAAGTGACTCATCTTATAAAGATGGAGTTGAAAAATCTTCAGGACCTGCTCTTGAAGAATATTTGACAAAAAATAATTTTAAAGTTGTAAATAGAGGAATTGTTTCAGATGACAGGTCAGTAATTGAAGATAAACTTTTGGAACTGGACAGAGATGAAAATATAAGCCTTGTTGTTACAACAGGAGGAACAGGTTGTTCAAAAAGAGATAACACTCCTGAAGCAACAATAAATGTTTGTGAAAGAATTGTGCCTGGTCTTGCTGAAGAAATGAGAAGAAAAGCTTCACAGTCTACAAGAGAAGCTCTTTTATCAAGGGCAGTCTGTGGAATAAGACAGGGAACTTTAATTATAAATTTACCAGGCGGACAAGAAGCTGCCATAGCATATTTATCTTATATTATTGATGTAATACCTGAAGCCCTAAAAATTCTTGCAGGAATAAGAAAAGATTGTTTGAAAATTCATAAAAACGACTGAGGTGTTATAGATGAAAAGCATGACAGGTTATGGACTTTATCAAAAGTCCGATGAAAATTACAATGTTAAAATAGAAATAAAAAGTGTAAATAATCGCTATGCTGAAATAAATATAAGATTGCCGAAAAATCTTTTTGCCATAGAAGATAAAATTAGAAAATTTATTAAAGATACTGTAAAGAGGGGTAAAGTAGATGTTTTTATAAACATTGAATATTTAAGCCAAAACAATGAAGACATTAAGCTAAACATTCCTTTGGCAAAAGCCTATATGAAAAATCTTTTGGATTTAAAGGAAGAACTTGAACTTAAAGACCCTATAAGCTTAAGGGATATTTATACTTTTCAAGGAGTTGTAACAAGTTCCATTTCTGACGAAGAAGATCATGAGCTTAATAATTTAATTTTTCAAACTCTTGAAGGTGCAGTAAAAAAATTTGATGAATTTAGAAAAATTGAAGGGGAAAATTTAAAGGCGGACTTAAAAGAAAAAATTAAAAATATAAAAACTTTAAATGATGAAATCAAGGATCTTGCACCTATAAGTCTTGAAGAAAATATAAAAAAATTAAAAGAAAATATAGAAAGTCAACTTAAAGACCAAAGTCTTGACAAGGCAAGGCTTTCAACGGAAGTTGCCCTTATGTGCGATAAGCTTGCAATAGATGAAGAAATTACAAGGATTTATTCACATATTGACCAGTTTAATGATATAATAAAGGATACAAATCCAATAGGTAGAAAGTTGGATTTTTTGTTACAAGAGCTTAATAGGGAGTCAAACACCATAGGCTCTAAATCTACAAACACAAAGATTATAAACACAATTGTGGTTCTCAAAAGTGAAATTGAAAAAATAAGGGAACAAATACAAAATATTGAGTAGGCGGTGAAATTTTGTCCAAAGGTTTTTTACTTGTGCTAAGTGGACCTTCCGGAAGCGGAAAGGGTACTGTAAGTGAAGCACTGTTAAAAGAAAATAAAGAAATAGTATTTTCAACTTCAGTAACAACAAGAACTCCCAGACCAGGAGAAGTAAACGGAGAAAATTATTTTTTTGTAAGTGTTGATGAATTTGAAGATATGGTAAAAAACGACGGGCTCTTAGAATATGCCTTTGTCCATACAAATTATTACGGCACACCTAAAGAGTTTGTGTTTAATGAAATTGAAAAAGGCGAAATAGTTCTCCTTGAAATTGACGTTCAGGGAGCCCTGCAAATAAAGAAAAAATATAAAGAAGCAGTATTTATATTTTTGTTGCCGCCGACTATGGACGAGCTTAAACAAAGACTTATAAAAAGAGATACGGAAACAGAAGAAGAAATAAATACAAGATTTAGAAATGCCTTTAAAGAACTGGATTTTGTAGGAGAGTATGATTTCTTTGTTGTCAATTCAACAGTGGAAAAGGCCGTATCAGATATTGAACATATTATTGCCGCTGAAAAGCTAAGAACAAAAAGACATTCAGATATAAAAAATGAAGTTTTAAAACAGAAAGGAAAATTAGATGATAATACCATCATTTGAAGAAATTAAAAAAATTACAAACTCAAGATATTCTCTTGTAATGCTTGTTTCAAAAAGAGCAAGAAAAATTGTAGACGGAAACGGACCCTTAGAAGATACGGAACTTACAAAACCTGTTTCCATTGCTCTTCAAGAAGCTGTAGATGGAGTTATAAAATTCGGTCCACCTATGACAAACAGCCAATACGATAAAAAAATTAACGAAGAAAAAGAAAAGAGGCTTGGAATTTTAAGAGAAAAATATATGATTTTATCTGACGAGGAAGTTTCTGATGATCTTGAAGGATAAAAAAATTCTCTTAGGAGTAACAGGGGGGATTGCCGCCTTTAAGGCAGCAAGTCTTGTAAGCGGATTAAAAAAGCAGAAAGCTCAAGTAAAAATAATAATGACAGAAGGAGCAACTCATTTTGTAAGTCCTCTTACCTTTCAAACTTTGTCAAATAATCCAGTCCATATTGAACAATTTGACCAAATGAAAAATATGGATGTGGAACATATAGCCCTTGCAAAATGGGCGGACATAATAGTTGTTGCTCCTGCCACTGCAAATACAATTGCAAAGATAAATTGGGGCATTGGAGATAATCTTTTAACAACAGTTCTTTTAGCAAAGAGGTGTCCTGTTTTAATAGTTCCTGCTATGAATACTTACATGCTTAAAAATGAACAGACTCAAAAAAATTTGGAAGATTTAAAGAAAAAGGGTTTTTTAATAAGCTCAACTCAAAATGATTTACTTGCCTGTGGAGATGTGGGCCAGGGGAAAATGCTTGAGCCTTCAGAAATTATTGATCTTATTGAATATCAATTGACAGAAAAAGATCTTTTTGGAAAAAAATTTGTTATAACTGCAGGAAGAACTGAAGAAGCTCTTGACCCTGTAAGATTTTTATCCAACCATTCTTCTGGTAAAATGGGTTTTGCTCTTGCAAAGGAAGCTTTTTATAGAGGAGCTCATGTAGTTCTTATTAAGGGACCTGTTGAAAATAAAGGTCCTAAAGTTGACAAAACTATTGATATTATTTCTACTGAAGATATGTTTAATGCAGTTAAAGAAGAAATGAAAGATGCTGATGTCATTATTAAAGCTGCAGCTCCGGCAGATTACAGACCTAAGTTTTATCAAAAGGAAAAAATAAAGAAAAATTCAGAAAAAGATATGACTTTATTAGAGCTTGAAAAAAATCCTGACATTGCAAAATATGTAGGGCAAGTGAAAGAAAACAGAGTCCTAGTTGGATTCGCTGCAGAATCAACAAATGAACTTGAATATGGAAAAAACAAACTGGCAAGTAAAAATATGGATTTAATTGTAATAAATAATATTAAAAGCCAAGGAGCAGGATTTAAATCGGACACAAACATTGCAAGTATTATTGATAAGTCAGGAAATCTTGAAAAATTTGACATTATGAGCAAAGAAGATCTTGCAAAAATAATTATAGACAAAGTAAGAGTATTATTGAAGTAGGCTAAAAACCTACTTTATTTTTTGGAAGTGATTAAGTGTTTATTGAAGTTTTTATTGAAAAAAGTCTTTCAAACTTTGACAGGCTTTATACATATGAATGTGATTTTTTAGTTGAACCGGGAATGAGAGTTCATGTTCCTTTTGGAAAGGGAAATAGAAGTCTTATAGGTCTTGTAGTGCGCATAAATGTTGAAAATGAATCAAAAAAGTTAAAAAAAGTTATAGATGTAATTGATGATGAACCTATAATTAATAAAGATTTAATAGACCTTGGCTTTTGGATGAAGGATAAATATTTAAAGGGCTATTATAAATCTTTTCAGCCAATACTGCCTCCGGGAGATTATAAATTTATTGAAGTTTACGCACAAGGTGATGAAAAACAGCCTTACGGCCATCTTTTAAATAGAAATATTTATGATTTAAAAGCAGAGGAAAGAAAACTTTTAAAGGATTTAAAAGATAAGGGTCAAATAAAATTTTTTTATAAAGTAAAAACTCAAGTTAAAGAAAAATTTATAAGTTTTTATAAGTTAAGTGAAAATTATCTTGATTTTACTTTTTCTGAAAAGTTAAGTGAACCTGCAAAAAATGTAATAAAATATCTTGCGACAAATGGAGAAAAAACAAAAAAAGAAATTTTAAGAGATTTACAAATTTCAGATTCTCCTCTAAAAACTTTAATTAAGAAAAATATTATTGAAGAATCCTTAGTAAAGGACCAAAGAAATCCCTATGAGAAACAGAAAGAATATCGTCAAGTTCCATTAAACATGGAGCAAGTTAAAGCTTATAAGGGGATTTTAGAAACAAAAAAAGAAACGAGTCTTTTATATGGGAAAACTGGAAGTGGAAAGACAGAAGTTTATTTAAGACTTTCAAAAGAGATTATAGATAAGGGTGGTCAAGTTATAATTCTTGTTCCTGAAATAGGATTAACTCCCCAGATGATAGAAAGATTTATGGGAAGATTTCCGGGCAGAGTTTCAATTTTACATTCGAGACTTTCACCAGGAGAAAGATTTGACCAATATATGAAAATTAAAAATGATCAAGTGGATATAGTTGTTGGAGCAAGGTCGGCAGTTTTTTCTCCTCTTAAAAACTTGAAGTTAATTGTAATTGATGAAGAACATGACTCATCTTATAGATTTTCAAAAAATAATTTTTATGATACAAGAGAAGTTGCCCTTAAAAGAATGGAAGGCAGGGGAAAAGTAGTCTTAGGTTCAGCAACGCCATCTATAGAAAGTTTTAAAAATGCTCAAGAAAATAAATATCAACTTTTTAAATTAAAGAATAGGGCAGTAGAGGGAGCAAGACTTCCTAAAGTTGACATTGCAGATATGAGAGAGGAATTATTTTCAGGCAATCTTTCTATTTTTAGCAATAAATTATATAAGCTTATGGAAGAAAAACTTTCAAAAAATGAACAAATTATTTTATTTTTAAACAGAAGGGGTTTTTCAAATTTTGTCAGTTGCAGATCTTGTGGCTATGTTATTAAATGTGACAACTGCGACATATCTATGACCTACCATAAAGACATGAACCATTTAAGATGCCATTACTGCGGAAGCGTTAAGCCAATGGTTAAAACTTGTCCCAATTGTGGAAGCAAATATTTAAAACAATTTGGGATAGGAACTCAAAGAGTTGAAATGGAAGTAAAAAAAGCTTTCCCAAAGGCAAAGGTCTTTAGAATGGATAGGGATACTATGAACAAAAAAAATTCTTATGATGAAGTTTATGAACTTGTAAAAAATCATGAAGTTGATATTTTAATAGGGACTCAAATGTTGGCTAAGGGTTTCGATTTTGAAAATGTAACTTTAGTAGGAATTATTGCTGCAGATATGTCCTTATATATTTCAGATTATAGGGCTCAAGCCACAACCTTTGAACTTATCACTCAAGTTTCAGGCAGGGCTGGAAGATCAGAAAAGCAAGGCAATGTTGTTATTCAAACTTATAATCCGGACAATTATTCCATAGTTCATGCTGCAAAAAGTGATTATGAAAATTTTTATAAAGACGAATTACAAGTTAGAAAAATTTCTGAATATCCACCTTTTACAAAGCTTTATACAATTGTTTTTTCATCAAGGGAAGAAAAAGCGATAAAAGAATATGCTGAAGATTTTTTAAAAGATTTAATAGGGGAACTTAAAAATATAAGTGCAGTTCGCTCAAGACTTATAAACATTCCAAAAATAAAAAATATTTACAGGCAAAAAGTTCTTATAAAAGTAGATCCAAGAGATGAACAGACGTTATTAAATGCCCTAAAAGGGGTAATTAATAAGAAAGAGATAAATAATATAAAAATTGATATAGAAATGGAGTAAGTATGGCTAAGAGAAATATTAGAACTGATGGAGATCCGATTTTAAGAAAAAGATCAAGAGAAGTTACAAAAATAGATGATAGAGTAAAAATTTTAATTGAAGATATGTTTGAAACCATGGATGATGCAGATGGAGTTGGTCTTGCTGCACCTCAAGTGGGAATTCTAAAAAGAATAATTGTAATTGATGACGGAGAAGAAAATAGGCTTGCTCTTATAAATCCTGAATTTATTGAAGAAAGCGGAGAACAAATAGGGCCTGAGGGATGCCTTTCAGTACCGGGAAAACAAGGAACCGTTAAAAGATTTAATAAGGTAAAAGTAAAATATCTATCTGAAAATCAAGAGGAATGCCAAATTGAAGCGGAAGGATTTCTTGCAAGAATTTTGCAACATGAAACTGACCATTTAAATGGAATTTTGTACATTGATATGGCGGAGGACATTGTGGATTTACCTGAGAAAAAAGAAGATGGGAGTGAAGAATAATTTGAAAATTATTTTTATGGGAACTCCAAGTTTTGCTGTTCCAGCTTTAAAAAAGATTTCAGAAAAACATCAAGTTGTCCTGGTAGTAACAAGGGAAGATAAAAGACAAGGAAGGGGCAAAAAACTTGCTAAACCTGAAATAAAAATTTGTGCAGAAGCTTTGGGCCTTGAAGTTTATCAACCTGAAAAAATTAATTCGAAAGAATCTATAGAAAAATTAAAGTCCATGAATGCAGACTTAATAGTTGTGGCAGCTTATGGAAAAATTTTAAAAGATGAAATTTTAAAATTAACAGGAGATAATCCGGTTAACATTCACGCATCTCTTCTTCCTAAGTTAAGAGGAGCGGCCCCTATTAACAGGGCTATAATAAATGGAGATGAATTTGCTGGAGTTTCAATTATGAAAATTGAAGAGGGCCTTGATACGGGAGATTATTGCTTTCAAGATAAAACTCCAATAAAAAACAAAAATATAGATGAACTTACAGAAGAGTTGGGACAAATGGGAGCAGACTTAATTGTTAAATTTTTAGAAGATTATGAAAAAAATAATATTAAGTGGATAAAGCAAGAGGATTCTAAGGCAACCTATGCTCCAAAAATTGAAAAAGAAGAAGGTTTTATTGACTTTAAAAAGATGACTGCTGATGAAATTGAAAGACTTTCCAGAGCCTTGTTTGATAAACCTGGAATATCTTTTAATTATGACGGCAATAGAATTAAAATTTCAGATCTTGAAGTTTTAAACATGGAAGGAAAAGCAGGACAGGTTATTTCAAATGAGGGTCAATTAATTATTATGACAAAAGATAAGGCTATAAAGATTAATAAAATTCAGTGGCCGGGTAAAAAGATGATGAATACTGAAGATTTTCTTCGTGGAAGAAATATTGAAGAAGAAAAAATAATAGGGGGTTAATATGCTTTTAGGATACGGATACTATTCAGGTTTAATATATTTAATTCCAGGTTTTTTACTTTCCTTGTATGCTCAAAGTAAAATCTCTTCAAATTATGAAAAATATAGAAAAGTTTTTAATGAAAGCGGTTTAACGGGAGCTCAAGTTGCAAGAAAAATTTTGGATGCAAACGGATTAAATAATGTAACTATAAAAGAAGTAAATGGAAGGTTGACAGATCATTATGATCCAAGAGATAAGAGCCTTTCACTATCACCGGAAGTTTATGAAAATTCCAGTGTGGCATCAGCTGCTGTTGCAGCTCACGAAGTTGGCCATGCTTTGCAAGATAAGGAAAAATATGGACCTCTTGCTCTTAGGACTTACCTTGCACCAGGAGTTGCTATAGGATCAAACTTAGGTATATATCTTGTCATTATGGGACTTATATTTTCAGATTTTTTATTAAATTTAGGAATAGGTCTTTTCCTATTGGCAGTGGCTTTTTCTATAATAACTCTTCCTGTTGAATTTAATGCATCGGCAAGGGCAAAAGAAGAACTAAAACTTTTTATGTCTGATAGGGTTATGGAAGGAACTGAAAAAGTCCTCTCTGCAGCAGCTTTAACTTATGTTGCTTCAACCCTTGTATCAATAGGAAACCTTCTTAGACTTTTAGCCCTTAGAAATAGGAGCAGAAGATAATATGACAGTTAGAAAAAATGCAATGAAAATCATCCTTGAAGTAAACAAGGGTGCTTTTTTATGGAAGTCCTTAGATAAATATAGAAATTATGACGAGATGCCCCTTTTAAGAGAAATTACAAGCGGAGTCATTAGAAACAAAACTTATTTAGATTATTTAATTGAAAAAAGTTCAAAAATAAAATTTAAAAAAATTCACGAAAAAATTCTTACTATACTTGAATTAAGTCTTTATCAAATAATTTTTATGGACAATATACCAAGTTACACCATTGTTGATGAAGCTGTAAAACTTGCAAAAGAAGTGGGAAATAGAGGTTCCATAGGCTATGTAAATGGAATGCTTAGAAATATTATAAGAGAAAAAGATTTTTCAGTTGACTTAAAGGGTATTGAATATCTTTCAACATTTTATTCTCACAGTCTTTCCTATGTAAAATATATAATAAGTTTATATGGAGAAGAAAAAGGAGAAAAAATTTTAAAACTTAATAATAGTGAAGCTCCATTTACAATTAGAACAAATACCTTAAAAATTTCAAGAGAAGAACTTTTAAAAAAGCTTAAAGAAAATTATATTGTTCAAATTGATAAGCTTACAGATTCAGGTTTAAAAATAGAAAATCCAAGAGGAATTTTAGATTCAGATGAATTTAAAAAAGGATTTTTTTATGTTCAGGATTCAGGTTCAATTTTAATTTCTCAGGTTTTAAATCCAAGACCTGGCTCAAAAGTTTTGGATATGTGTGCAGCTCCCGGAGGAAAGACCGCCCATATGGCAGCCCTTATGAAAAATGAGGGTAGCATCCTTGCTTGGGATAGGGATAAAAAAATAAAGCTTATTGATGAAAACACAAAAAGACTTGGAATAAAAATAGTAAAAACTCAAATAAATGATTCAACTATCTACAAAGAAGAAAATAAAAATGAATTTGATTATGTTATGTTAGATGCACCCTGTTCAGCTCTAGGACTTATAAGAAGAAAACCTGAAATAAAATATAAGGACTTTTCGAATATAAAAGAATTGTCAAATATTCAATATAAACTATTGGAAAATGCTTCACAATATGTAAAACTAAAGGGTGAGATATTATACTCAACTTGCTCTATTTTGAAAGTTGAAAATGAGGATATAATCTCAAAATTTTTGCAAGAAAATAAAAATTTTGAGATTGTAAAAACCTTTGATAAAGATACTTTTAGAACTGATGTAACAATGGGAAGCGATGGTTTTTCAATGACTAAATTAAGGAAAATAAGATGATTTATATAAATGACTTAACTTTTGAGGAAATGAAAGAATATATAAAAAAAATTGGAGAAAAACCTTTCAGAGCTGAACAATTATTTAGGTTTTTTAATTCTGAAAAAAAATTAAATTTAAATGAATCTTCAAATCTTCCCAAATCTTTAAGAGATTTAGATGTGAGTAAAATAAAAATTCATAAAATTTTTAATTCTGAACTTGATGAAACGAAGAAATTTTTATTTAGCTTAGATGATGGCAACCTTATAGAGGGAGTCCTTATGAAATACAAATACGGATATGCTCAATGTATTTCAACCCAAGTGGGATGCAGAATGAATTGCTCTTTTTGTGCATCAACTAAAAAAGGTCTTGTTAGAAATTTAAGACCATCGGAAATGTTGGGACAGATTTATCAAGTTGAAAAAGCCTTTGACATAAATGTTTCAAATGTTATATTAATGGGGTCAGGAGAACCTTTTGATAATTTTGACAACCTTTTAAAATTTTTAGAAATTATTCATGATGAAAAAGGCCATAATATGAGTTATAAAAACATTACAATTTCGACTTGTGGAATAAGCCCAAAAATTTATGAGCTGGCAGATTATAATAAAAAAATAACTCTTGCACTTTCTTTACACAATCCTTTTAATGAGGAAAGAAAAAAAATTATGCCTATTGCAAAAAAATATGATATTAATGAAGTTATAAAAGCTTGCAAATATTATGAAGAAAAAACAGGCACAAGAGTTACTTTTGAATATACTTTAATTGACGGAGTAAATAATAAGGATGCTCATGCCAATGAACTTTCCAAGTTATTGAAAGGCATGCGAAGTCATTTAAATATAATACCTTTAAATCCCATTGAAGAATATCAAGAAAAAAGACCTGATAGAAAAAAAGTTGAAGATTTTAAAAATAAAATGAATAAACTTGGATTAAATGCTACAATTAGAAGAGAATTAGGCAGTGATATTTCAGCATCATGTGGGCAGTTAAAGAGAAGTAGTGAGGTAGAACATTGAAAATAGTTTCAAAAACTAACGTCGGTAAAGTCAGAGAAAAAAATGAAGATTATTACCACGTGTCCGAAAATCTTCCTCTATTTATTCTTGCAGACGGAATGGGTGGACATTTAGCAGGTGAAACAGCTTCAGCAACAGCTGTTAAAACCATAGTCCATGAATTTGAAAGCAAGAATATAAAAGAAGCGGCAGATGTAAAAACACTTATAGAAGAGTCAATTGAACTTGCAAATAAAGTAGTTTTCGATTTAGCAAATAGTGTGGAAAAATATAAGGGCATGGGTACCACTCTTTCAATAGCCTATATTTTTGAAAAGCAATTTATTTATGCCAATGTAGGAGATTCAAGAATATATGAGCTTGACAAAGAAGGAATAAGAAAGCTTACAAGAGATGACACTTATGTAAATTATTTGTTGGACATAGGTGAAATAACGGAAGAAGAAGCAAGGGTACATCCAAATAAAAACGTGCTTACATTAGCTCTTGGTACTGAAAAAAAACTTAAAGTTAATATTCAGTCAAGAGATATTGAAGGAAAAAAATTTTTGCTCTGCAGTGACGGACTTACAAATATGGTAAAAGAAGAAGACATATACAAACTTTTAATGGAGAATGAACTTGAAGATGCCGGTAATATGTTGATGGAAAAAGCCCTTGATAATGGTGGAGTTGATAATATTACTTTTATATTAATAGATACAAGTAGGTGTGAAAGTTGATAGGAAAAATTTTAGGAAATAGATATGAAATATTAGAAAAAATCGGCACCGGAGGTATGGGGGACGTTTATAAGGCCCATGACAGAAGACTTGATAGAATTGTTGCTATAAAAATCTTGAAGCAACAATATAATGAGGATTCAAATTTTATAAAAAAATTTAAAAGAGAATCTCTTGCTGCAGCAAGTATTTCTCATCCAAGTATTGTCAGCATATATGATGTCGGTTCAGAAGAAAATCAAAAAGAAACTGTCCATTATATAGTTATGGAATTTATTGATGGGAAAACTTTAAAGGAACTTATTCAAGATGAAAATAAAATTCCTGAAAAAAGAGCTTTAAATTATGCTATTCAAATTGCTGAAGCATTAAAAGTTGCCCATAGTAAAAATATTGTCCATCGTGATATAAAAAGCCAAAATATTATGATCACAAGAGATGATAGAGTTAAGGTTACAGATTTTGGAATAGCAAGAATTGCAGATAATACAACAGTAACTGCAACAAATGCCATAATGGGTTCTGTTCATTATTTTTCACCAGAACAAGCAAGGGGAGGAAAAGTAGATAACAGAAGCGATATTTATTCTCTTGGAATTGTAATTTATGAAATGCTTACAGGAAAACTTCCCTTCGATGCAGAAAATCCTGTATCAGTTGCTCTTATGCAAGTGCAAAGTAATATGCCAATGCCATCAGATAGTGTTCCAGGAATAAGTAAAGAAACAGACTTACTTGTAAAAAAACTTACCATGAAGGATCCTGAAGACAGATATGAAAATGCTCAGGCTGTAATCCGTGATATAAAAAATATTTTACTTGGCAGAAAAGAAGACTTCGGTTTTGAAGAAGTGAGAAAGAAAAGAGTAATAAGACGAAGCGACAGAGAAAATATAAAAGTTAAAGAAGAAGATGAACCTGTTATAGAAGAAAGACCTAAAAAACCAAAAAAGGAAAAATCTTCAAAATTGCCTGTAATTTTAGGCTCTTTAACTGCACTTTTACTTGTAGCTCTTCTCATTTTTGTAGTACCTAAAGTTTTATCTGGAAGAGACAGTGGGGATAAGCCCGTAGAAACTAATGAAAAGATTACAGTGCCTGTTTTAGTTGGAAAAACAGAATCAGAAGCAAATTCAATTTTAGCCGCACTTGGACTTAAACCTGATAGGGAAGTAGATGAAGATGACACCCAACCAAGCGGAGTAATATTAAGTCAAGAACCTAAAGATGGAGAAGAAATTGAAAAAGGCTCCATGGTTAAAATAGTTGTAAATAAATTACCAGATACAGAAAAAATTCCGAACTTAGTCGGTAGAACTTTAGAAGAAGCAAAAGATATTATAAAGGGAACAAGTTTGGAAATAGGCGAGGTAAAAGAAGAATACAATGAAAGCATAGATAGTGGAAAAATTATTTCAACTTCACCTGAATCTGGCTATGAAGTAGGAAAAGGACAAAAAATTGATATCCTTATATCAAAAGGAGTAGACAACAATCCTGTAAATTTAAGAAGCTTAAAGGGTATACCTCTTGAAGCTGCAAAGGGAGTTTTGGACAGTTTAGGACTTAAATATAAAGTTGAAAATGTAAGATCCAACAAAGTGGATGAAGGAGAAGTTGCATCTCAAAATGAAGTTGGAGAAGTTTCAAAATCTACGGAAATAATTTTATATGTTTCAGAAGGACCTTTACAAGATGGAGAAAATGAAGTAGGTTCAGAAAACTCCTCTGAAGACGTCAAAAGTGAAAGTATAAGTGTTACAATTCCTCAAGACGGAGCAAGACACAGAATAATAATTAATAGAATTCACAATGGAAACACAAGTGAATACTATAATTATCACAAGACAAGTGAAGAAAGCCCCGTTGAAATTGAACTTAAAGGTTCAAAGGGAGACACATTTAATATTTTTATAGACGATGAACAAGTAGATACAAGAACACTATGATAGGAAAAATTATAAAGTTGACGGGAGGATATTATTATGTCCTCTCTGATACTGTTTATGAAACAAGAGCAAGGGGACTTTTCAGACATCAAGACTTAAAACCTTTAGTAGGAGATAATGTTGAATTTGAAGTTGAAGAAAATTCTCTTGGCTACATTACAAAAATTTTAGAAAGAAAAAATTTTTTAAAAAGACCGCCTGTTGCAAATGTTGATGCGGTCTTAATTTTAATAGCGGCAAAATCTCCATCTCCAAATACCCTTTTAATAGATAAGGTAATTGCAGAATATGAAAGAGAAAATCTTGAAATAATAATAGGCATAAATAAAATTGACTTAGATGAAGAAGCTGGAAATAAACTTTATGAAACCTATAAAAAAAGCGGATTTAAAACCTTTAAAATAAGCCTTAAAAATTCCCTGGGAATAGAAGAACTCCAAGAATATCTTTTAAATAAAACCATAGCCCTAAGCGGAGTATCAGCAGCGGGGAAATCTACCTTAATAAATAAATTAATAGGCGGAGAATTAAAAACCGGAGAAATAAGTAAAAAATTAAATCGTGGACGACACACAACAAGGCATACGGAAATATTTTCCGGGAAAAATATATATCTTTTTGATACACCGGGATTTTCAAACTATGAGTTAACTTGTCCATCAGAAGATTTGAAAAATTATTTCAGAGAATTTATTAAATTCGGTCCCTGCAACTTTAACAACTGTAATCATATTCATGAGCCTAAGTGCATAATAAGAGAAAAAGTAGAAGAAGGAAAAATAGATAGACAAAGATACGAAAACTATAAAAATCTTTATTTAGAATTAAAAGAAAAGGAGAAAAACAAATATTCATGATAGCACCATCAATCTTGTCCGCAGATTGGACAAATATGCAGGAAGAATTTAAAAAATTAAATCAAGGTCAAGCTGATTACATACATATAGATGTAATGGATGGCAATTTTGTGCCAAATATTTCTTTTGGGCCTTCCCTTATAAAGCAATTAAGAAAACTTACAAAAATACCCTTTGACCTGCACCTAATGATAATGAAGCCTGAAAATTATATTGAAGAATTTAAAAAAGCGGGAGCAGATATAATTACTATCCATCCATCAGCAACACTGCACTTAGATAGAACAATCTCTCTTATAAAAGATTTGGGAATGAAAGCAGGAATTGCAATAAATCCAGGAGAAAATATAGATTCTATAAAATACATTTTAAAAAAATTGGACTTGGTTTTAATTATGAGTGTAAACCCAGGCTTCGGTGGACAAAAATTTATTGATTATAGCCTTGATAAAATTAGAGATTTAAAAGAACTCATAAAAGAAAAAAATTCAAAAGCTTTAATAGAAGTTGATGGTGGAATAAAACTTGATAACGCAAAAGAAGTAATAGAAGCAGGAGCAGACATATTAGTGTCAGGATCAGGAATATTTGGAGAAAATACCCTAGAAAATATAAGGAAGTTTAAAGAAATAAATTGAAAGCAACAGTAATATCAGGGGGGAAAAAATTAGACCCCACGATAATAAAAAGAGAAATAAAAAATTCATATATAATTTGCGCCGATAGCGGCATAAAAAATTTAAGAGATTTAAAAATAAAACCAGATTTATTATTAGGAGATTTTGATTCCATAGAAGACCTTGACAGAAAAAAATTAGAAGATAAAGAAATAGAAATTTTAAAATTTCCAAAGGAAAAAGATGGAACTGACACAGAAATGGCTTTGGAAGAAGCAATAAAAAGGGGCTTTGACCAAATAACAATCCTTGCCATGAGCGGCACAAGACTTGACCACACCCTTGCAAATTTATTTTTACTTGAAAAAATTTACAATAAAAAAATAAAAGCAAAAGCAGTAGATAACAACAACGAAATAATTTTTGCAGGACCAGGTCAATATATTTTCAAAAAAGACGAAAATTACAAATATATTTCCCTTGTCCCCGTAAGTGAAGAAGTAATATTTTCAACAGAAAATATGGCTTATGAAGTAAAATCCCTTTTAATAAAAAGAGAAACATCAAGAGCAATTTCAAACGAAATGAAAAAAGGAAAAGAAGCAAGTAAAATAATAATAGAAAAAGGAAAAACTTTTATAATAAGATCCGTTGATTAAGTCGACGGATTTTTTTATGGGAAAATATAAAAAAGTTATAAAATAAACTATATAAAATTTATAAATATTTTAAAAAAGTATTGCAATTATACAAAAGCTCCTTTACAATTAAGCATGAAAACTTTTATAATTATATGCTTAAAGATTGTGTTAACTGAAAAAAATTGGGTAATATAAAACATAGGTGATGTTATGGAGCTGAATTTTGAAGACAAAAAAATTGCTTTTAAAGACGTACCGATTTTGTCTTACCTCAGTGAAGAAGAAATAAATTCGATGAACTCATCCTTTGAAGTAGAAAGAGTATCAAAAGGAGAGGCAATTTTTAAGTCCGGTCACCCGGCAAATGTTATGTTCATAGTTTATGAAGGAATATTCAAGCTTATGAAGCCCTTAAGCGACGGCAGAGAACAAATACTATATATTTTTAAAGCCGGCGATTTTGTAGGAGGGCTTAATATTTTGTCAGGGGATAAGTATGTTTATAACGGAGTCTGTCTTACAGACTGTGTAATAATTAAAATATCCAGTTGTGATTTTAAAAATGTTCTGCTTAAAAACAGAGAATTTTTATTGAAACTTTTGGAAAAAACATACGAAAGAGTTAGAAAAAGTGAATCTCTTATAGATGTTTTGTCCGGCATAAATGCCAATATGAAAGTTGCAAAACTTCTCATAAACTTTGCTCAAATATATGGCAAAATCACAAAAGAGGGTATTTTATTAAATCTGGATATAAATAGAGAAGAGCTAGGCTTTTATTCAGGAATCACAAGGGAGACAATTTCAAGAAAGCTTAATCAGTTTGAAAAGGCCGATTATATAAAACTTCTCCCAAAGGGACGTATATTAATTAAAAGTATTGAAAACTTATATGATTTAATTTGAAGGTGAAATAATGAAAAAAATTAAAATGGAAATTTACGAAGAATACGCTGAAATGTTAAAAGTTATGGCTCATCCTATAAGACTTTTGATCGTGAAACATCTTTCTCAAAACGGAGACTTAAATGTTTCAAACATACAAGAATTAGTTGGAATACCTCAACCTACTGTTTCTTCCCATCTTGCAAAACTAAAAAGAAGCAAGGTTTTAAAATCAAGAAGAGTGGGAACGGAAATTTATTATATGATAGATAGCCCGAAAGCAAAAGAAATTATAAAAATACTTTTCGGAGAATAAAAACTTGAGCGTTGAAAAAACGCTCTTTTTTTTATGGTATTTTTATGAAACATGAAAACTTTTTCATTGATTAAATAAATTAACATGCTAAAATAAAATTAGAAAGGAGTAAAAAAATGGAAAAGAAAAAAAGTTTTTTTAACAGTTTAGTATTTAAATTAATCCTTGGAATAGCAATAGGAATTATAGTAGGCCAAATGGCAAACCAAGGGTTAATAGCAGTTATTGATGCAATTAAGAGGATACTTGGAGATTTAATAGGATATATTGTTCCTCTTATAATTTTAGGATTCATAACACCAGCTATAGTAAGCTTAAAAGATTCAGCAGGGAAAATTTTATCAGTAACCCTATTAATTTGCTACATATCATCAGTAGGTGCAGCAACAATGAGTTTAATAGCAGGAAGAATAATAATTCCCCATCTTAATATAGCAAGCAATGTAGGGGCAGGAAATGAGATCCCAGAAGCAATATTTAAACTTCAAATAGCTCCCATAATGCCAGTTATGACAGCCCTTGTAACATCAGTTTTAATAGGACTTGCAGTACTTTGGACAAAATCTCAAACATGGGAAAAACTTTTGCTTGAATTTAACAACATAGTTCTTGCAATAGTAGATAAAGTTGTAATAACAATTCTTCCCCTATACATTGGAACAACCTTTGCGGAACTTGCTTATGAAGGAGCAATAATTCATGAACTTCCAGTATTTATTAAAGTAATTTTAATTGTAATAGTTGGACACTTTATTTGGATGACCCTTTTATATTCAATAGGAGGAGCAATATCAAAAGCAAACCCAAGAGAAGTATTTAAACACTATCCACCAGCATACTTCACAGCAGTAGGAACCATGTCCAGTGCGGCAACCCTTCCAGTAGCCTTAAAATGTGCAAGAAAATCAAAAGTCCTTGATCCTAAAATAAGGGACTTTGTAGTACCCCTATGTGCAAACACCCACCTTTGCGGTTCAGTATTAACAGAAACATTCTTTGTAATGACTGTATCACAAATTTTGTACGGAAAAATGCCAGAAATATCAACAATGATTTTATTTATTTCCCTACTTGGCATTTTTGCCATAGCAGCACCAGGAGTGCCCGGAGGAACAGTAGTAGCATCTTTAGGTTTAATAACAAGTATTTTGGGCTTTAACGACACAGGAACAGCTCTAATGCTTTCCATATTTGCCCTTCAAGACAGTTTCGGAACAGCATGTAACGTAACAGGAGATGGAGCAATAGCCTTAATGGTAACAGGAATATTTAATAAAGTTCCAGGAAGAAATGGAAACGTAGAATACCAACCAAGCACAGAAGAAGATGTAAAATAAAAAATAAATAAAGACTTATTAAGAGAATATTTAATCTTAAAATTTAACTGAGATTGAATATTCTCTACTTTTGTTGTATAATAAACTTATCTTCAGGGCGAGGTGTAAATCCTCACCGGCGGTTATAGTCCGCGAGTTTTAACTGAATCGGTGAAATTCCGATACCGACGGTATAGTCCGGATGAAAGAAGATTTTTTGTATGCCCGGAAGTTGGGCTTTTTTTATTGCCCTTAAAATTAAGGAGGAATAAATATGAACGAAGTAAAAGTAAGAAGCAGATTTAAAACAAGAAACATAACAAGAGTTGCAGTTCTTTCAGTAATAGCCTTTGTGCTTATGAACATAAAAACTCCCTTAGGATTTATAGCTCCCTCATTTATGAAGCTTGACATTTCGGATATGCCGGTTTTAATAGGAGCCTTTACCATGGGACCTGTATATGGGGTTATTACAGCTTTAATAAAAAATATCTTAAAAATAATTATTGCAGGATCTGACACAGGACTTGTAGGAGAACTTTCAAACTTTATCGTTGCAAGTGCCTTTGCAGTAACAGCCTCTCTTTTCTATAGAAAACATAGAACCTTTAAAGGAGCAATAGGATCTTTAGCCTTGGGAATAATAACCATGACAGCTTTAGCAATGCTTTCAAACTATTTCTTTATTTTTCCCCTATATGGGAAAATAATGCCAATGGAAGCAATAATCTCCATGTGTTCAAAAATAAATGCAAATGTTAAAGACTTAAAAGACATTATGTTTTATGTAGTTTTGCCCTTTAACCTTGTAAAAGGAACGATAACTGCGATATTTACAATCTTTATCTATAAGCACGTAAGACCTGCTCTAAAAGACTAAACAAAATTAAAAAATCAATTAGAACCGTAAGTTTAAACTTACGGTTTTTTATTTAAAAAAATAAAATTAAAAAGCATAAGATCATGGCTATTTTGCCTTTGTAAAAAAATTTTTAATATGATAATATAAATTTAATATCAATATAGACAAAAATGAGGAGGATTTTATGAAAGTAAGAAATGTAAAATTTGTTTTTATGTTTTTAGCAGTTTTTGCACTAACTTTTATTTTGCCACAAAATGTAAGTGCAGCAACTCTTGAGCCACAAAACATGGACGAATTTAAAAACATGGTTGAAAATGCACAGAATGGAGATGTTATAGACCTTGTAAAATTTTATAACAGAAATGAATTTAAGCCAGGAGGTAATGACTTTTCTTCCCTTGGACTAATTAATGTAAATAGTAATATTACCATTATGTCATCAGACCCAAAACAAGCTGCTTATGGATGGGGTACAACAGAGGGAGCAAGGGCTGTTTACATATCAAATATAAGCTTTAATATAGCTTCTGAAAAAACTCTTACTCTGAAGGGACACCTTTATCTAAAGGGACCTGAAGACAAAGCAGTAATTTCAGGCGAAGGGAATCTTTATTTAACTGAGAGGATGAATCTTTCGGGACAAAATGGCAAGCCTGCTATTTATCTACCTAACAGTTCAGTAAAAATAGAAAATCTTATGTCTTATACTGGTGAGGAGGAAACTGGTGAAATTAATGAATATGGGTATCCTGTAACAGTTAAGCTAAAATATTACAGCAGAATTATAGGGGGAGATTCTTCAACAGAAAGGGGAGCAGATGCCATTGTTGCTAAAGATATTGAAGTTGATCAAACTAATTTAGACTTTAAACCTTCCCCTTATACCGTTGATCAGGGCCTTTATATAAGAGGCGGTAATGGCCTAGGAGATAATATCCAAGGCGGCCATGGATTAAAGGGTGAAAATATAATCGTAGACCTTTCAGGAGAAAAAAATGAATATCATTCTACATCTACTGTTATTTCAGGAGGTGCAGGAGGCTACGGTCAAGGAGCAATAATAGGGAAAAATATTAATATCAAGTGTGCCGGATACAATAAAATAGCTCCAGGTAACGGAGTTGATTTATCTGTAAACGAGAGCAAAAGAGAAAAGTTTTACTATGGTACTATTGAAGTTGAAGATGATGGAGGTAAATTAGACTTTGCCACAAAAGAATTTCCAAGTCTAAATGATAGCGATAAGGAAAAAATGAATAGCATAACCGGTGGTGGTAATATAAAATATATAGACTCAAATGGTAATACAGAATCCGAAAATTTTTTCAGTGGGAAAAGATTTACTAACTTCTATGGGCCTATTATCCTTGCTAATGGAAACGCTAAGGTAAATGTCTATAGAGGAAACTTTATAGACAAGGGAGCTAATGACACTATGCCTAGTGGTTCAGCTGATCCAGACTTTATGTACAAGCTTCCCCATTCACCTGTTATAGAAATGGGAACTGGAACATTGAATTTGGGAATGCCAGGTCAAACCGATCCTTTATCAATAGGTTGCGGTTTTCACTTCTTTAATACATCAGAAGCCCTTATAGACTCAAAGGCTGATGTAAATGTTTACGGAGCAAACACCTCTATTCAAGGTCCTACACCTGGATCAAGCACATCTAATAAAGGGTATAGCGACAATGAAATAGCACCTAAGGTTGGGGCTGCAGGTATTAGAACTCTGGGTAAAGTCTTAGTTGACGGAGCTAATATTTCCGGTGGAGGAATATCTAACATATTAAGTGATAATGGTTCAAAAAAAGACCTATACAGATTTGGCTCTGGTATAAAAGATGCAAGTGAAGTTAAACTTGTAAATGGTGCAGTGGTTCAAGGCTATGGACCTATAAAATACTTGAGAAATAAAAGTGTATACAAACACAGCAATAGCTTTGCTGAAGAAAATGTATCTGCAGGCTACGGACTTGAAAATGTAGTCAGTGTATATATTGAAAACTCAGAAGTCCACGGTGGAGATATATTAACTGTCCCATCTAATTGTGATACTTCAGGTAGGTGTGAAGGTAATGGAATTGCCGGAGCAGGGATAAAGGGTGCTACAGACATTCAAATTATAGGTGACTCTTTAATAACGGGGGGTTCATCCACTAATATAACTCGGAACGGATATTTATTTGCCGACAGACTTACGGCAGGAAGCGCCATTGACGGAGGAGAAAATCTATCTGTAAAGGGTGGAGCACAAATTTATGGCGGAGGAAGTTCCACAAAGTCAGGTCACGCCATTGCCAATGTAAATAACCTAGTTGTTGAAGGTGATGAAGCAAGCGGAACGGAACCTACAATTTTTGGTGGAGGTTGTAGATTTACAGATCAAGAAACTAATAGGCAAGCAGGTTCAGGCCTTTATATGGTAGGAAATGCCACTATAAAAGCAGGTAAAATTGAAGCTGGTAATAAACTTTATCAAACCTATATAGAAGCTTATAAGGAGAAAATGCATCCAAGAACTAGAGGTGGAGGATTCTCAGGGCGATCCTCTGAAGCCTATGCCATATCAGCAAGTGGTAAAGTTATAATTGACGGACAAGGTCAATTCACACCACAAGTTATGTCTTATACTACACCTAAAGGTTGGTTTGGAAAAGATCCTATAAGTAGTATATTTTTAGAAAACGATGGAGCCTTATATGTAGGCAAGGCAAAAGTATTTTCCGGTGGAGATGAAGAGTACAGAGATAAGAATATTTTAGTCAAGGGCGGAAAATATCACGTTGATATTTTTAAAGAAAACACCATAAATTCTTATGAAAAAGCTGAAGATAAAGATGGAAATCCTCAGGGAATAAAATATAGGACAGAAAATTCAACTCCTCTATATAGAATATTAAAAGTTGATAAAAATAAAAATTACAGTGATCTTATTGATGAAGATTTAAAGAAAGGTCCAGCTTATGACGGTGTATTTGAAAGAGATTTTGGCATTCTTCTATATAAGTCTAATGCTTCTTTAGGAAAGACAGCGAAAGAGAAAGCTTTGGTTAGAAAAGATCTAGCTCAAGGCTTAAAAACTCTTGAATTTAAAGAAGAAAAAGATTTAAGCAAAATGGCTGATGACAACATAGTTTTAAAAGAAACTGAAAAGCCTGAACCAAAACCTCAACCTCAACCTGAAAAGCCTAAAGAAGATAGGGAGATTGGAGGAAGATTCACTATAATAAGTGAAGATCATAATAATCATGATGATGATCATTATGAAAACCATATAAAATATATTTACGGTTATCCTGATAACAATATTAAACCTGAAGGAAATATAACAAGGGCAGAAGCTGTGGCAATAGCAGTAAGATTAAAGGGAATTTCTGCAAATAACAAGGTAAAACCTGATTTTGAAGATGTTGAAGAAGGACAATGGTATATAGCTTCTCTAAATGAAGGAATAAGACTTGGACTTTTAGATTGGAATCAAAATAAAATAAGACCCAATGATCCTATAACAAGAGGAGAAATGGCAAAACTTTTCGCTGCCATTGATGAAAAAAATAATGCAAAATCAGATTTCCCTGACATAATCGGCCATAAGTACGAAAAAGAAATTAATATGGCTTTTGGAAATGGAAGAATAGTAGGATATTCCGACGGAACATTTAAACCAGATAACAATATAACAAGAGCTGAAGCAGTTATAATGTTTAACAGTATTTTTAATAGAATTCCAGATAGGGCTTATATTGATTTAAATGAAGCTCTATTGGAAAAGTACAAAGACCTAAATAAAAAGCACTGGGCTTATTACGAACTTATGGAAGCTGCAAACAGTCATGAATTTAAGAGAAAATCAAATCTAAAGGATGAAATTTGGTTAAAAATTATAGAAGATAAAAGTTTATTAAAGTAAAAAAATAAAATTTTATAAGACCTCGACTAAGATTTATATATTAGTCGAGGTCTTTTTATTTTCTTATATTCTTAATCCCTTGGCAGACTTAAATTAATAGTTTAAAATTAGTCTAAGGCAAAAATAAATTAAAAAATTTACCTACTTTAAAATAAAGCTTAAAAATAGGAGGAAAAGATAAATGACAAAACATGAAATTATTCTTGGAGATAGCAAAAAAATGGACAAAATATCAGATGAGTCAGTTAATCTAATTGTCACATCGCCTCCTTATCCCATGATAAAAATGTGGGATGAAATGTTTAGCAAAAAGGATCCAGAAATTGAAAAGGATTTACAATCTGAAGATGGGATGGGCGCTTTTTTTAAAATGCATAAGGTCCTTAAAAAAACTTGGGAAGAGTGTGACAGGGTTCTTGCTAAGAATGGTTTTGTCTGCATTAATATAGGAGATGCAACAAGAAGTATAGGAGATAATTTTCAACTTTTTTCCAATCACACTCAGATTATTAATACCTTTCTTGAAATGGGTTATAGTCTTCTTCCCGATATTCATTGGAGAAAGCAGTCCAATTCTCCTAATAAATTTATGGGCTCTGGAATGTATCCTGCTGGTGCTTATGTTACTTATGAGCATGAATATATTCTGATTTTTAGAAAGGGCGGCAAGAGAATTTTTAAGGGTCAAGAAAAATTATTAAGACAAAAAAGTGCTTTTTTTTGGGAAGAGAGAAATGTTTGGTTTTCTGATCTTTGGGATGTTAAGGGAACTTCTCAAACTATTCTTTCAGCAAAAAATGGTCGTGATAGAAATGCTTCTTTTCCTTTGGAGATACCCTTTCGATTGATAAACATGTATTCAGTGGAGGGGGACACTGTTTTAGATCCCTTTGCAGGCCTTGGAACAACTAACCTTGCTTGTATGATTTTAAATAGGAACAGTATTGGAGTTGAGATTGACGAAGCTATTGCAGATATGGCTTTAAATAATATGGATAGGAGCCTTGATGAATTAAATCAAATTATTGATACTAGAATTAAAAGACATTTAAATTTTATTGATTCTTTAAAAGAGGAAAAAAAAGAAAAATGTTATCTTAATGATCATCATGGTTTTCTTGTAAAAACAAAGCAGGAAAAGAAAATTGAAATTAATCCTATAACTGAAATTAAAAAAGAGGGAAATGTATTTTTCTGCCAATATGGTAAGGATAAAAGTTAATTATTTATATAAAAATTAGCGGATAAGAGCTATTTTGCTTTTGTCCGCTAATTTTTGTGATTTTTTATAAATTTTATAAAATCAAATTTATTTTGACCAGGAAATTTCCTTAAATTAGGCCTATATAAATAAAATTTGGCTTTACATAGAAAAGTCAAAGTGTTTTTAATCTTCCACTTCTATTTCTATACCTGTTTTTGTCTTGTTGTAATAGATCATTTTCACATCTATTACTTCAGAAAGACGGCCCATAGTTTTATAGCTAAAGGGTTTTACAGAATAGGGGGTGTTTCCAACATATCCGTCTATACCTTGGCTTTCTTCTTGAGGATTTGCCAAACGATAGGAAGTGTTTTTCTTTTCTGCAAGAAAAGCCAAGATTACTTTTTGAAAATAAAGTCCGTTAAATGTTTTGTAGATAAGAAGATCTTCAACCCAGTCTTCTACCATGGCTTTATCAATAAGATCAATGGCACTGCGAAGATTGTTTATCTGCAGCCATATTTTTTCACTTGCTTCTTTGCGGGCATTGGGATTTAGATTTTCATACCAAGACTTCCAGCCTTCTATGGTCTTTTCATCGCCGGATTCTAAAAATTCCAAAAAGAGATTGGACATTTGACCTACAACATTTGGACGGGTTCCCTTTGCATTTTGATTAGCCCAGTTAATTAATTGAGATGTGTATTTGGGAAAAGAATAGGGACTCTTATCATTATACAGGCTAATATCTTTATTATTCATTGAATAATTCATCTTTAATCCTCCTTAAAAATTTTGACTTATTTTATTAATATTATATAAGTCTATGGTTTCTTAAACAAGAAAGATGGGAAAATAAAAAAACCGCCTTAAAAAAGACGGCTTTAACTTTGTTATTCTTCTTCTTCTTTTTCTTTAGTTTCAGCAACTGTAGGAACTTCAACTGATGCTTCTGATGTTTCTTCTTCAATAACTTCTTCTTGAGGAGCACTTAAAGTAGCCACAATTTCATCTCTATCTGTAAGAATTTCGATTTTTTCGTTTTTAGCTATGTCAAGATCTTCTACTGTCATTGTATCGCCAATTTGCATATCAACAACTTTTACAAGAGCTTCACTTGGAAGATCTGCAGGTAAACATTCAATTTCAACTGTATCAAGTATTTGCATCAATACTGAAGGTTGAACTTTTACATTATCTCTGCCTTCAAGAACAACAGGAATTTCAACTTTGATTTTTTGATTCATATCTATTAGATAAATATCATAGTGCATAATTTGATTTTTAAAGGGATGTTTTTGAACGTCTTTAAAAAGAATATTTTTTTCTTCTCCGTCAAAATCAGCCTTTATAATGTTTGAAAGACCTGCATTTTGATATGCTTTTACTAAATCTTTTTCTACTGCATATACGTGAATTGCTTCTTCTCCCTTTGAGTATGCAACTCCAGGGACAAGACCTTGTGCTCTAAGTTTATCGACCTTATTTTTACCAAAGGCCTCTCTTTTTGTAAAATTTAATTTCATAATATCCTCCTAATTTTTTATTATACCCGATCCAAGACAAACTTCTCCCTTGTAGAAGACACATACTTGTCCGGGAGTAATTCCTTTTAACGGATTTTTTAACTTAATTTTTAAATCTTGACCGTCCTTATAGATGGTCATTTCTTCATCAGGTGCCCTATAACGAATTTTCCCAGTGCATTTAAAGGGAAAGTCCGGTTTTTCAGTTATGAAAAAGGGATCTTCAACAGTAAACTCATCTTTGTAAAGAAGAGGATTTTTAACTCCCTGAGCTACTATAAGCCTGTTGTTCTTTAAATCCTTATCACAAACAAAAAAAGGTTCTCCGCTTCCAACACCGCCTATGCCGATTCCTTTTCTTTGACCTATTGTGTAATGAATAAGGCCTGAGTGTTTGCCGATTATATTTCCATCAACATCAACAATGTCGCCGGGTTTTGTAAATAAAAACTTGTCTAAAAATTCATTAAAATTTCTTTCGCCTATAAAACAAACTCCAGTGGAATCTTTTTTCTTAGCTGTGGACAAATTTAATTTTTCTGCAATTTCTCTAACTTTATTTTTTTCTAAATTTCCAATAGGGAAAATAGTTTTCTTTAAGGCTTCCTCATTTACTCTGCTTAAAAAATAGCTCTGGTCTTTATTTTTATCAAGGCCTCTTAAAAGATAGGTTCTTCCGTTTTCAGTCTTGGTTCTTGCATAATGTCCCATAGCTATATAGTCTGCATCAAACTTCATAGCAAAGTCAAGAAAAGCTTTAAATTTTATTTGAGTGTTGCACATAACATCGGGGTTAGGGGTTCTTCCTTTTTTATATTCTTCTAAAAAATAAGAAAAAACTTTATCCCAGTACTCTTTTTCAAAATTCACTGTGTACTGCTTGATTCCCAGTTCCTGCGAAACTTTTATAACGTCTAAATAATCATCAGTAGCAGTGCATTCAGCATCATTTTCGTCCCAATTTTTCATGAAGACTCCGATTACATCATAGCCTTCTTCTTTTAGAAGATAAGCAGAGACTGAAGAATCAACTCCGCCGCTCATTCCAAGGACTACTTTTTTCTTTTCCATTTTATCACCTAAACAAATTGTATTATACAATAAAAATCCATATTTTAAAAGTTAGTTAGGCTCGCTTCCTTCATATATTGTTGTAAGTAAACCTTGACCTGTGTGTATAGAAATTATAGGTGTCATCTCGATGATTTCTATTTTAACATCGGGATCTTTTTCTAAGATCATTTCTTTAAGTATTTGGGCTCCCTCTTCATTAGCACATTGAGATATAAAAAGCTCTTTTGAATTCAAATTTCTATCTTCAAAATATGTTTCTTTTAATTTTTTATAGGCATTCTTAATGCCTCGAGTTTTTTCTTTTACTGTAAGCTTTCCCTCAGCATCCACTCTTAGTATAGGTTTTATCTTTATAGCTGTTCCCACCAGGGCAGCCGTTACTGAAAGCCTACCGCCTCTTTGCAAATGAAATAAGTCGTCTACAATAAATATGTGTTTTAAAAATTTTGCTTTTTCTCTTAAAATTTCGGCATTTTTTTCAATAGGGATTTCTTTATCTCTATTTTTAAGGGCATGTTCAGCAAGAATTGTAAGACCTGCTGTTGCTGCAAGGGAATCTACAACTTCTATTTTTCTTTGAGGAAAGTCTTTTAAAAGTTCATCTGCTGCAATTTTAGCCTGTAAATACTGACCTGAAAGCCCTGAAGAAAGACATATATATAAGATGTCTTTCTCTTCTTCCAGAGATTTCTTAAAGTATTCTTTAAATGTAAAAGAATTTATCATTGAAGTGGACATATCCTTGTTTTTTAATATTTCCAAAAATTCTTCTCTGCTTAAATTTTTAAAATCATCTGTATTTAAAATTGTTTCTTTGTCAACAATGATATCCATAGGAATAATATTTATTTTGTCTATTATATCTTGGCTGAAATCTCCACCCATGTCTGCATATATTGAATACATATTTTTCTCCTTTTTTAATATAATCACATAATATCTTATTTCTTGTTTAAGTTTCAAGTAAATGTTAAAATTAAAAAGGTGATTGCATGAAAAAAATAATAATTTTAATATCTTTAATTTTATCTTTAAGTCTTTTTACAGCCTGTAATAAGGATAAAGAACTTGAAAAATATTCAGACCAATTTTTCGACACCTTTGACACTGTTGTAGATGTAAGTGTCTATACAGAAAACGAAAAAGAAGGTCAAAAACAACTTGAACTTATAAAAAACGAATTTGAAAGATTAAATAAACTCTTTGACAGATACAATAAGTATGACGGAATAAACAATTTTTGTAACGTCAACGAAAATGCAGGGCTCGCTCCTGTAAAAGTGAGCCCTGAAGCTTATAAACTTATTAAGGATACTTTTACCTACAATAAAGAACTGTCAAATAAGGTTGATATATCCATAGGACCTGTTGTGGACCTTTGGACAAAGTACAGGGACCTCTATAACGAAGGAAAAACAAAAGAAGAGGTAAAAGCCTTAACAGGATCTTATCTGCCCACAGAGGAAGCCCTAAAAGCTCTCAGACCCCTTTTAGGTATGGATAAGATTGTGCTTAATGATGAAGAATCTTCTATCTACTTAAAAGAAAAGGGAATGAAAATGGATATAGGTGCTGTTGCCAAGGGATATGCAACAGAACTGGTAGCTCAAAAAGCAATTAAAGAAGGGGTAAAGCACTGCGTAATAAGTGCCGGAGGTAACGTTAGAATTATTGGAGATTTCCCAAAAAATGATAGTGGAAAAACAGCCTTTGCCATAGGAGTAAGAAACCCAGATGTTGATGAAAATACAAACGGAATGGATTCCATTTCTGAAGTTTTGCATTTAAATGACACTTCAGCTGTAACAAGTGGAGATTATCAAAGATATTTTGATTTGGACGGAATAAGATATTGCCACATAATTGATCCATTAACTTTAAAACCTGCCCATGATTTTAAATCAGTAACAATTATTGCAAAAGATTCAGGCCTTTGTGACTTTTTATCTACAGCTTGCTTTTTACTTCCCATTGAAGAAGGAGAAAAACTTTTAAAAGAAAAGAATGCTCTGGGAATTTGGATTGATAAGGATTCAAAAACTTATATGATGGAAGGTGCTCAAGAGTTGACAGATAGGGGACAAAAATGAGAAATAATATAAGAGGCCTTATCTTTCATATTTTCTTAGGACTTATCCTTTTTGTTCTTGCTTATTTTATAAATTTAAGCCCAAGTTTGACAGGGGTTTTATATGGCAATTTTATTTTCAGACTTGTCCTTATAGCTTTTGTGATTTTTTTGTATTTTAACTTTTCAAAGGCTATGAGCAAAAGGCAAAATAAAAACTTTGATTTTCTTGCGGGAAATTTAATTGTCTTTATAGGTTTAATCACTATGGGATTTGCCTTTTTAGGACTGGGAAAAAATATTTTTAAAGCAGGACCAGGAGGAAGCGGATTCAGAATTTTTATGGACGTGTTTTTATTTCCCCAGCTCTATATTATTAGACTCTTAAAACTTAAAGAAAGCTTTGTAAGTTTAATCTTACTAAGCTTTTTGCCAGGTTTAATTTATGGAATTTCCATAAAAATTAGCAGAAAAAAGCTTATAAGAAAAAGAAATTTAGCAAGAAGAAGAAAAATATGAATAGATTAAAAAAACTTTTATTTTTAGTCTTTCTAATTATTCTCGCCTACGGTATAAATTTATTTTTAAGTCCCTCTTTAGGGCAATTTGAAGCTTATACCGTAACAAAAGTATCTGATGGAGATACAATTTGGGCAAACAATGAAAAAATAAGAATTATAGGAGTAAACACTCCAGAATTAAAAAGTAAAGAAGACTTTTCTCATGAGGCAAAAGACTTAACTAAAAGCCTTGTTTTAAATAAAAAAGTATATTTTGAAAAGGACATAGAAGAAAGGGATAAATATAATCGACTTTTAAGATATGTTTGGCTAAAAAAACCTAAAAAAATAAATAGGGAAGAAATTGAGAAGAATACCCTTGAAGGAATACTTTTAGCAAAGGGCTATGCAAGGGTCTATACCTTTAAGCCAAACATAAAATACAAAAAATATTTTAAAGAAATAGAAGATAAAGCAAAAAAAGAAAAAGTCGGAATGTGGAAAAATTCAGAAGAAGGGAGCACAAGAGGTAACTGATGTATAAATATAAAATGGAAGAACTTGTAAAAATTACAAAGGAAAGATTAGAAGAAAGAGGAATAGAAATTTCAGACATAGCAAAAATAGTTTATGATCTTCAAATTCCCTATAGCCCTCATGTAACTTATGAAATTTGCCTTGAATCCGTTGAAATGGTTTTGGGAAAAAGAGAAGTAGTTCATGCTGTTCTCACAGGCCTTGCTCTTGATAAGATGGCAATGGAAAAAAATTTAGACGAACCTCTTCAATCAATAGTTTCTAACGACGAAGGCCTTTACGGTATAGACGAAATATTGCCCCTTGGAATAGTAAATTTATACGGGTCCATAGGACTTACAAATTTTGGATATCTTGACAAGGAAAAAATAGGAATAATAAAAGAACTTGATGACAGAAAAAAAACTTCAGATGAAGTTACAACCTTCGCAGACGACTTAGTTGCAGCTATTGCAGCCGCAGCAGCATCAAGAGTTGCTCATCAAAATATAGGTTAAAAAATATCTTGACAAATGAATAAAAACACTCTATTATAATCAATAGTGTTTAAAAAGCCCCGGAAATTTTTTATACACAGGAGGAAATTCATGAATAGCAAGAGCTTTATGGCTAAAGCTAATGAAGTTGAAAGAAAATGGTATATTATAGATGCCGAAGATAAAGTTTTAGGTAGACTTGCTACTGAAGTAGCTACTCTATTAAGAGGAAAACACAAAGCTATCTATACACCCCATGTTGATACAGGCGACTTTGTAATTGTAATTAACGCAGATAAAATTCGTCTAACAGGTGACAAGTGGAATCAAAAAGTGTACGCATATCACACCGGATATCCGGGAGGAAGAAGAGAAATCCAATATAAACAATTAGTTCAAAAAAATCCTGAAAGAATCATTGAACTTGCTGTAAAAGGCATGTTACCAAAGAGCAGATTGGGAAGAAAAATGTATACAAAACTAAAGGTTTATGCAGGACCAAATCATCCTCACGAAGCACAAAAACCTGAAGTATACGAATTTTAATTGGAGGTAGTTATGGACAATAAGCAATATAGAGGAACAGGAAGAAGAAAATCTTCTGTAGCTCAAGTTAGACTTATTCCCGGAAACGGAAACTTTACCGTTAACGGAAGAGATTTAGACAACTACTTTAACTACGATACTTTAATAACAGTTGCAAAATCTCCCCTTGAGTTAACAGAAACTCTCGGCTCATATGATGTTATAGTAAAAGTTCACGGTGGTGGATTTACAGGTCAAGCCGGAGCTGTAAGACATGGAGTTGCAAGAGCTTTACTTGAAGTAAACGCAGACTTCAGAAGTCTATTAAAAAAAGCGGGCTACCTAACAAGAGACCCGAGAATGAAAGAAAGAAAGAAGTACGGCTTAAAGAAAGCAAGACGTGCTCCACAATTCTCAAAGAGATAAGATACAAAAATTACCTTGGAATCACCAACTTCCAAGGTTTTTTTATTTTATAATAAAAACTTTATAAAAAAAATCACAAAGAAAAACTTTGTGATTTTTTTAATTTCTATCTAATTTATAATTTTTAATAGAGATAAAGATAAGACCGCTGCCTAAAAGGGCAAGACAAGTGGAAATTAAAATTGCATGGGAAGGTCCAAAAAGATCTATGGACACACCTCCAACAAAAGCACTTATAACACTGCCAAGAGTTATGGCACTGGAAAGAAAACCCTGAGCCTTTGTAGCCTCTCTAGGGGAAACTGCAAGATCCATAAAATAAACTGAAGCTGGAGTAAAAAGGGCAAAGCCCACAGCCTGAGTTACTTGTATTAAAAATAAGAATTCCACATTAGTTGCCATGTAAGTTAAAATTCCCTTTAAAGCAAACATAAGAGCTGAAAATTTTAAAATACTTTGAATTTTAAATTTCTTATTTAATTTTAAAAAAGCAAACATTGCAGGAAACTCTATTATAGAAGCTATAGCAAGGACTAGGCCTGCGTCCTTATTAGTTCCCCCTATGTTTTTTACAATTTGAAAAATGTAATTTATTAAAAACATATAAGAAGTGTAAAGACCAGCAACCCCAATTAAAAATAAAGTTAAATTTTTTCTTGAAATATAATTATTGTTCTTTTCAACCTTTTTTTCATCAAAGCTTTCATTGTTTATTAGGTTAACATTTTTAAAACTTTGAAAAATCAGTAAAATTGAAATCCCAATATAGAGAAAAAGTCCAAAAATCATAGGGGACTCAGTATTTTTAAGAGCAAGTCTTCCTAAAATTACAGAAGTAATTGAAAAGGAAATAGAACCTATTCCACGGCTGAGACCATAATTTATAATTACATTAATTTTCTTGTAATAAAAAGAAAGAGCATTTATTAAAGGAAAAATCAGTTGAGAAACAGTAATAGAAAGCATGGCAAAAATAAAAGTTAAGTAAAAATCCTTAAATAATAAAGTTCCACCAACCATAAAAATTCCTAAAAAAGAAAGAAAGAGAAGATAATCTCTAACATTATATCTTTTAGACTTATCAGCCATGTGACTTATGCTCGGCTGCAAAAAAACCGCAATTATATTTCCAAAACCTGTAACAATACCAATTTCAGTAGGACTCATACTTCTTCCAGTTAAAAAGGCATTCATAAAAGTAGGAACGGCACAAATAATCATCCAATAGAAAAATTGAGTCATTAAATATTTTTCTTTTGGAAATTTTATTGTATTATTCATTCTTTAACAACCTCCAATAAGTTGTCTTTATCATAGAGAAAACTCATCTTAGAAAAAACTTTCCCCTGAAAAACATAGTCTAAAAATATTTCATCAGCCTTCCAGTGGGGAAGATCCATAAATTCCTGGGGATAGAGCCAGTGAAGATCTCCCTCATTACACTCATGTAAAACCCCCTTATAATCATCAACATAATAAACTTCCATAGTCTCATGGTAGCCGGAAATATCCCTATAAAAAACACTTCCACAGTGAATTTTATTTTTAACAATTAAACCAGTCTCTTCAAATATTTCTCTGTCAATACCTTGGTCAGGGCTTTCACCTTCCTCCACGTGACCGCCGATGCCAATATATTTTCCCTTATTTATATCATTTTTCTTTTTATTTCTCAGTAAAAATAAAAATTTTTCCTTATCTTCTAAATTTCTTATATAGGCAAGAGTAAAATAATTTTTCATAAACACTTCCCAATTATGTAAAAAATCCTTGATAATCAAGGATTAGTTGTTTTTTATTAATTCTTTTAACTTAGTTTTATTAATTATAAAACAAGCAAGGCTTGTAACAATTAAAGTAGAACCAGCTATACTTACAAAACTTATTAAAAAAGGAAGCTTCATACTCATATCAAGGTTTCCAGTTTTAAAAAGCTCTAAAGTTACTAAAAGTCCAGATACACAACTAAAGATTAAAGAATTAAGGTAGACGTTTTTTATAAATTTACTTAAAGCATAAGTTATAATTGCACAGGAACCACCTACGATCATATCAATAGGGCCAAGGGGAGATGCAAAATTTGCAAGAGCTCCACCTAAAATTAAGGCAGGCACAAACTTTCTGTTAAAAAAAGGAAGGACTGAAAGAGCCTCACCAATTCTTAACTGAAACATATAAAACCCATAGGGGTTTAAACCTATAAGCAACATATAAAAAGCGAGTACTATGGCATTTTTTGCTAAATCTTTTGTCTTCATAATATCACCATTTAAAATAGTAACAAAAAAAAGTTCCTTTTGCAATGAATGAAAAAGATATAAAAAGTGTAAATATAATATAAGAAATAAGTAAAAATAAAATTAAAATCTTTTCTTTAAAAAAACTTTGTGTTTAAATAAAATTGAAGATTTATGGAGGAGAGACCATGTATAGAGAATTTAATGAAATTAACACCTACATTGACAATATTTTTTTAGGCTATCCAGAAACTCAAAAAAATAAAAATATAAAAGCCGAACTTAAAAAAAATATGAACTTAGGCATGGAAGAAAAAATAAAAATATCAAATAGAGAAGAAGATGCCTTTTTTGAAATTATAAATGAATTTGGAGACATGTCAGACCTTAAGGAAGTCTTGGATAATAATTTTCCTCAAAATATAAGCTATGATGCAAGAGAAGTGGAAAATAAAAAAGAAAAATCCTTTCCCTTTAATTTAGACAATAGGCAAATAGTTTTATTGGGTCTGGTTTCATTTTTTGTCTTAGGTGAAGTTGCTTCCTATGCAGTTTCTTGGTTTGTTTTAATAGCTTTGATAGTTTATTTTAAAAAGGAAAAAAATAAAAAAAGCCTAAAAGAAAATAAAGACGAAAAAAATAAACTTAAAGATTAAAAAGACCTCTTTATCTTAAAATATAGAGAGGTTTTTTATAAGAATTTGCTCTTCAAATTGTCCCAATAAGAATCCTTATTGAGGACTAATTTTTTTATGGAATTTTTAGAAATTTTTAAATTCACTCTTTTTAAATTTGAAAAACTATATTCATTTCCATCCACTAGAACAAGGCAGGAGTTAGAATATCTTCTTTCAGGTACCAAACTTATCACATGGTCTCCAGGAACGATTACAGAGTGGATTAGGGACCTGTAGGCAGCAGAAAAAACAGGAGAGATAGGAGTCATTTGTAAAACATTTAAAGTTGGATAAACAATAGACCCTCCCGTTGAAAAATTATAGGCAGTAGAGCCCGAAGGACTTGAAACTAAAATTCCGTCACCAGAAAATTTTTCAACATGATTTCTCTGTACAAAAACATTTATGTGGATAGTCTTTGAATGTTGAGCCTTTAGGACAATTTCATTTAAAGCCGTAAGATTTATAACTCGGTTTTTTGTATAAATATCACCCTTAACAAGTTTTAAATCTTCAATTTCATAATCCTTTTTTTCATATTGATCCAAAAACCAATCTATCTGATCCGGTAAAATTTCTTGAAAAAATCCCAAGTGACCAGTATTAATTCCCACAATAGGCATCTGAGGAAAATTGTTGTTGTGAATAGACTTAATAAAAGCCCCATCTCCACCAATGCAGATTGTAAGTTCAGCCTTGTGATTGAAAGTTGTAGAAGGTAAGTAGTCCCTTTCCTTTAGTTTTTCATAAATTTCATAAGAGATTTTTTTTGATTCAAAATTGTAATTTGAAATAATATTAATTATTTTTGACATCTTTTCACCTTTACTTTAACTAAAGTATATAATATAGTAACTTTTGCAAAAAATAAAGAGGTGGATATGGATATATTAAAAGACGATTTTAACTTTTATCATTTTACAGTTGATAAAGCTATGAAAAATAAAGAATTTTTAAAAAAAATAAACTTGTCATCAAGATACATTAGAAGAAGCGTAAGAGAAAAAAATATATTTGTAAACGGTAAGCTTATCCTTCAAAACATTGACTTAAAACCAGGGGATATAGTCTCCATAAAAATTGAAGAAGAAGAATTAAACGCCATAGCTGAAGAAAAAGAACTTGATATAGTCTATGAAGACAATGACCTTTTAATAGTAAACAAAGAACCAGGCATAATTGCCCACGCAGTAAACGTGGAACAAAGGGGAACCCTTTCAAACTATTTAGCAGGATATTTTTTAAAAAATAATATAAAAAGAAAAATAAGACTAGTAAATAGATTAGATAGAGATACCAGCGGACTTATAATCGTGGCAAAAAATTCCAACGCCCACTCCCAACTGGCAAAACAAATGGAAGAAGGAAAAATCATAAAAAAATACATGGCAATAGTAGAAGGAGTAATAGATAGAGAAACCATAATTGAAAAAAATATCTTGCGTTCAGAAGACGGAATAAAAAGAATAGTAGACCAAAGAGGCCAATACGCAAAGACCCTTGTAAAACCCATAAAAACCTTTAACAATATGACCCTGGCAGAAGTTCAGCTTTTCACAGGCAGAACTCACCAAATAAGAGTCCACTTAAACTATATAGGTCATAGCCTTGTTGGAGATCCCCTTTACGGAAATCCATCACCCCTAATAAAAAGACAAGCCCTGCACTCCTATTACTTAAAATTTAACCATCCAAGGACAAATAAAATCCTTGAAATAAAAGGAGAATTACCTTGTGATATGAAGACCTTAATAATGTAATAAACTTGTAAAAAGTTAATTGATGAATTATAATAAAAATAGATTCTGCGATGTGCGAAATAAAAACTTCATTTAATTCAACCGACAGAAAAGATCCGGGAGGCCGTCGTCTTAATAAGGATAAAATGCCCTGCGGGGACTTTAGAGATATTAGGCAGGCCACCCACCTAACAACTAGGGCGGGTCTGAATTAATGGAGCATACGGCATTGCGGAATTTTTATTTAATCATCTTTCCCCTTTCAAAATAAATAAGCTCCCCAGGATACTCAGAAATATACTTAAGAGCAAAATCAAAATCACACGCCACATCAGAAGCCCTGTGAGCATCACTTCCAAGAGTTAAAAATCTTCCCCCAAGATCAAAATACCTGTCCAAAAAAACCTTCTTAGGATGAGGAAAATTAAGCCCCTTTCTAAGACCACCAGTATTAATCTCAAGAGCAATATTTTTTTTAATTAAAAGCTTAAAAATTTCTTCAACCCTATCAAGATAATCATAGGGATCATATTTAAAATCAATATACCTATCTATATAATCCAAATGGCCTAAAATATTAAAATTATCAAAAGAATTAAGACACTTTAAAATGTAATCGTAGTATTTATTAAGCCAAAAATGCGGATTTTTTTCAATCTTATCCCTATTTTCAAAAATATCATCCTCGTAAATACCATGAATAGAACCAATAACATAATCAAAAGGATAAAGATCAATTAACCTATCAATAAAGCCCTTAAAATTTAAATTTAAACCTATTTCAATCCCTCTTAAAATTTTTATCTTTGAAGAATACTTATCCCTAAGCCTGTCAATCTCCTTAAAATAATCATTTAAATTGTACATACAAGGCTCTTTATCACCTAAAAAAATATCATAATGATCAGTAAAACCCATAACCTCAACATTTTTAGCAATAGCACTCTTAACAATTTTTTCAGGATCTTCCACAGAATCAAAGCTGAAATTAGAATGTAAATGTAAATCAAATAATTTCATAAAAAACTCCTTAATCGTTTGAATTTGATAATATTGGGTAAATAAATAATATCACATATTAAAAGGGAGGCCCAACATGGGAATTTTTGATTATTTTGAAAGAAAAAGAAGAGAACAAGAAAGAAAAAGACTTGCAGAAAAGGCAGGAGCAGTTTTAACAGGAGCAGCCCTAGGAGGACTTGCAGGAATTTTATTTGCACCTGAATCAGGCGATAAAACAAGAAAGAAAATAGCAGAAAAATCTAAAGACGCAGCACTAAACGTAAAATCTTCAGTAGAAGACCTTGCAGACTCAGTTCAATATAAAGCATATCAAGCAGGCGAAACAAGCAGAAAAATCATGGGCGATTTAAAAGAAAAAGCCAGCGATGCAAAAGAAGACTTTAAAGATGCCGTTGAAAATGCAAAATATAAAGCAAGAGCAATAGGAGAAGTTATTTCCGAAAAAGCAGAAGACGCAAAAGAAGACGTAAAAGAAAAAGCAGAAGAAGTAAAAGAAAAAGGTAAAAAAGCAGCAGAAGACGTAAAAGAAGCAGCAAAAGAAGTAAAAAAAGACGTAAAAGACGGAGCAAAAGAAGTAAAAAAAGACATTAAGAAATAGGAGGAATCTATAATTATGGGAGCAACAATTACTTTAGAAGATTTGCTCAGAATTATATTATATTTAGCGGGAGCAGGAGCACTGATATTCTTAGCCCTTGTCCTTAAAAAAGTCCTGGGAATATTGGGAAAAGTTCAAGAAATTGTAGAAAAGAACCAATATGTAATAGACGATACAATGAAAAAAATACCCGCAATTTCTGATGACGCAATAAAAATCACTGCTAATGTATCTTCTATTTCCAGTGAAGCCAATGAGCTTTTGACAAACGTAAAACCAGAAGTAGAAAAACTTGCCCAAAGCGTGGGAGGAGTATCAAATACAGTAAATAACGTAACAAGAAACCTGGACCTTGCAGCAGATAAAGTAACAGGAGCAGTTTCAAACGTAACAGATACCGTAAGCGATACCGCCAAAACAATCCACTTAAACGCAAACAACGTAGTTGATTACTTCTACATTTTAAAAGAAGTAATAGAAGTAATAAAAACAACTCTCTTCGGTAAATAAAAATAAAAAAATCGGCATATTTAACATATGCCTTTTTTTTATTTATCATTGTTTATTTTAAATAATTCGGCTTCGCCGCCGGACCAATAAATTGGTCCCTACAATGGTTTAAAATTACACCGTTTTATGCTATAATTTCCTTGTTTTTGGAGGTAATTATGGATAAATTTCCCAAAAGAAAGCCTATGCATCTTGAAGGCTTTGATTATAAAACCCCAACATTTTATTTTATTACCCTATGTGTAAATGGTCGCAGAAATTTGCTCGGAGAAATTTCTCAAGAAACATTTGTGCCCTCCAACGATTCGGATATTATTATCGCTCGTTCTTTTTCTGCTCTTTGTGAATCATTTCCAGGTTCCTCTATTGATTCTTATGTCATTATGCCCAATCATCTTCATTTTTTAATTTTTAAAAATAATGAATTTGATCTTATTGAGATTGTTAAATTTTTTAAGGTTTTTTCTACAAAATTGTTTTCTCGAGAGATTTTTGACAATCGTTTTTGGCAAAAGAATTTTTATGATCACATTGTAAGAAATGATGAAGATCTCATGAATATACGGGAATATATTTCAAACAATCCCAAAAGGTGGTATTTGGATTCTTTGTTTGTCGATTAAAATTAATTTTAAATAAACCATGTAGGGACCGGTTTACCGGTCCGTGTGTGTTGGGTGAGAAAACAAAATCAATATTTGTTTTAAAATATTATATGGGCATGTAGGGACCGGTTTACCGGTCCGTGTGTTGGGTGTGAAAACAAAGTTAATATTTGTTTTAAATTTTTTCAACAAACCATTTATTTATAAATTTTCATTTTCATTTTTTATTTTATTTCAATTCGTTCGCCATACGCCACCGGACCAATAAATTGGTCCCTACAATGGTTTAAAATTCTTTTTTTAAATAATCCTCATCCCTTGCCACAAACTTTATTCTGGCTGTAGGGACCGGTTTACCGGTCCGTGTGAATTGGGTGAGAGAACAAATATTGCATTTGAATAAAAATTTATTTTAAATTTTTATTTTTATTTTGTATTTTAAATTTTTTCAATTTATATTTAATCTGCATTTATTCTTTCTCATTTTTTTATTTTATCTCCAAATAATTCGCCTAACGGCGGCGGACCAATAAATTGGTCCCTACATTCGCTTGCAAATATTTAATCTTTTGAAACCTCTTCGCACAAAATTACCCCACGTTCCTTCGTGGATTCCA